>NZ_KE384633.1:51619-73378 GCF_000426905.1 Dolichospermum circinale AWQC131C | reverse complement strand
CCCCGCCATGTTAGCCGAAGCACTCTGCAAACTTGAAGGCTTCACTTATGCACCATCAGATACATTTTATTGGCAACATGGATATTCTACAGAACGAGATTTTATTTATGTCACTACCCAAAATCTTAGTCATGAACAATTATCTCAACTTGCTGATGAAGTAGGACAAGAACGCACATTATTAGTTTTATGTAGTGCCTTTCGTGCCAAAGTTGATATCTTCCCAAATCTGACGATCAAAAAAATTCCTCAACAAATACTTTCACGCTGTGAATGGGGTCATGATGATTACAGTTTAAAAACCGAAAATCTGCCTAAAGCACCTCCAAAAATTGAACAACCATCACCACAAAAACCACAACAACAGCATATACAACAATCACTATTTTAAATGGATAACATACAATGAATAACATCGTTAATAACATTGCTCATCGTCTCAGTCTCAGACAACCTCAACGAAAATCATTAGAAATTTTAGATCGGATTTGTGAAATTTTACCTATCAATGAACAATCAGATATAGAAACAAGTTTGGCGAAAATTAATCAAGAGTTTCCTACAGTTACAGATTTTGAAAGAGAATTTCCATCACTATGTTTTGCACTAGCTACAGGTGTCGGTAAAACTCGATTAATGGGGGCTTTTATTAGTTATTTACATCTAGCTTATGACATCAAAAATTTCTTTGTTTTAGCACCTAATTTAACAATTTATAATAAACTAATTAAAGATTTTACACCTAATAATCCCAAATATGTATTTACGGGTATTTCTGAATTTGGAATCAATTCACCAATTATTATCACAGGTGAAAACTATGAAACCAATGCGAGAACAATTTTAGATCCACAAATTCCCTGCAAAATCAATATTTTTAACATCTCAAAAATTAATTCTGAGGTGCGCGGTGGTAAAAGTCCGAAAATCAAAAGATTATCTGAATATATTGGTGAAAGTTATTTTGATTATCTTTCCCAGTTAAAAGACCTGGTAATTTTAATGGACGAATCGCACCGATATCGAGCTTCAGCAGGTATTCGAGCAATTAATGAATTAAAACCATTAATGGGTTTAGAACTCACAGCTACACCTTCTATAGAAACCAGTAAAAAACCAGTATATTTTCAAAATGTTATCTATGAATATTCTTTAGGAAAAGCCATTACAGATGGTTTTGTTAAAGATCCTGCTGTTGTTACTCGTAAAGATTTTAATCCTGCCAGTTTATCACCAGCAGCAATTGAACAAATCAAATTAGAAGATGGAATTTATCTACACGAAAATATTAAAGCTGAATTAAAAATTTATGCTCTCCAAACAGGAAAGCCAATTGTTAAGCCATTTATGCTGGTTATTGCTCGTGATACTACCCATGCTACACAACTTTTAGAACTGATTAAATCTGATGAATTTGCAGCAGGGTTCTATAAAGATAAAGTCATTCAGGTTGATTCTAGTAAAACAGGATCTCAAGAAGATGAAATGGTAGAAAGATTGCTAAAAGTAGAACATCCAGATGAACCAACAGAAATAGTTATTCATGTAAATATGTTAAAAGAAGGTTGGGATGTTACTAATTTATATACTATTGTCCCTTTAAGAGCCGCAAATTCGCAAATTTTGATTAAACAATCAATTGGTAGAGGATTACGTTTACCTTATGGAAAGCGTACAGGTATCACTATTGTAGATCGTTTAAATATTGTTGCCCATGACAAATTTCAAGAAATTGTGGAAGAAGCAAAACGCCCAGAATCAGAAATTAGATTGCAACAAATTATTCTCACACCTGAAGAGTTAGAACAAAAAAACAAAACAGTAGTTTCACAGTCAAAAATTGCCCAAACTTTAGGAATCACGACGGAACAAAAGAGTGTACAAAATATAACTATTCCAGAAACAGAAAACCAAGATATTCAAACATCTATATTTGCATCTACCATCGAACAAAAGATTGCAAACCTGACTTACCAAGAAATTCAAAAGTTAGAAAATCAGCCGGAAAAAGTACCAACTATCTCCTATCTTTCAACACCAAAAGTTCAATCAATAGTGCGGGAAGCTGTAGCTAGAGAATATCAACCAGAACAATTAGAAATTGATGGGGTAAATACACCACCAAATATTGCAGATATTGTTGCTAAAACCACTAATTTAGTTATTCAACAAACCATTGATATTCCCAAAATTATTGTTGTTCCCCAAGGGGAAGTAAAATCAGGCTTTAGGTCTTTTGCTTTAGATGTGACAGATTTAAATTATCGTGTTCCATCCAAAAAAGAATTATATATCCAATCTTTAGCAACGGATGATTCTACGTCTTTAGAAATCAAAACAGACAATTCTGAAGAATTTCATTTAGAAAACTATATTGTCAAAAACTTAGTTAATTTTGATGATATTTGTTATGATGAAAATGCTGATTTACTTTATGATTTAGCAAGTCAGGTTATTAGTCATTTTCTCACTTACTTATCAGAAGAAGAGACACAGAAAGTTTTATATTATTACCAAATTGAGATTGCTAATGTTGTCCATAACCAGATGATCAAACATTTCTGGGAAGATGATAAGGTTGAGTACAAATACGAAATTAGCAAAGGTTTTACATCCTTAAAAGAGAGTGCATATACCACAAATACGAAGCATTATTTAGATTATAGAACCTCGCCTCCAGATAAAAGCAATATGTCCAAATATCTGTTTACAGGGTTTTCTAAGTGCCTTTATCAAGAACAAAAATTTCAATCAGAAGCAGAAAGGGTATTATCTATAATTTTGGAACGAGATGCAATTAAATGGTTTAAACCAGCAAGAGGACAATTTCAGATTTATTACAAATGGGATGGAAATTATTTAGAATATCAACCCGATTTTGTAGCAGAAACAGCAGAAATTATCTATATACTTGAACCTAAAAATCGAGATGAAATAGATAATCCTCAAGTGGTTGCTAAGAAGGATGTAGCCGTTAAATGGTGTCAAAATGCGTCTAACTATATGCTACAACACAATGGTAAGCCTTGGGTTTATGTGTTGATACCCCATGATGCGATCGCCCAAAATATGACTCTCACAGGTTTAAGCGATCGCTTTCAAACAAAGTAACAGGTGATAAGAATTATCATTGTTGACTCATCTTTTTCTCTAGTTCGGAAGGACTAATATATTCGTAATGTTCAAAAGGTTGATGAATCCAAGGATTATCGGGCAGATAATCAGTATAGTAATCAGGTACAACAACAGAACAAGCTTTATACCAAATTACAGCAGTGCGAATTTCTGCAATAGGGGATTGTCCATAGGAGTATAACCACGGAACTGTTTTTTGAAGAGTGACACCAGAATCTACTAAATCATCTACAAGCAGAATCCGCGAACCTAAATTTTCACTAGTCATGGTTAATTGACGGGAAATAAGTAAATTATTTCTCTCTTGTTTACCCATGTCGCTGTAAGATGAAGTAGATAAAATTGCCAAAGGTTGATTGTAGATACGGGAAAGAATATCTCCTACACGCAGTCCTCCCCTAGCTAAACAGACAATTTGGTTAAATTCCCAGCCTGATTGATAAATTTTAACGGCTAATTGTTCAATTTTGTGGTGGTAATCTGGCCAAGAAATGTAAAGGTCTGACATAGGATTAAAAAAGTGTGCTAATAATTATCAATTGTCAACTAATATGGGTGTAATTTATGGTTAAAGATAATTCTGACAACAAGGATTTTTACCAATCGCTAATTAGTAAAAAATTAGATTTAAAAACTAAACTAGCTTATGGGGCTGGAGATTTGGGTCCTGCGATTACTGCAAATATTGCTGTCTTTTACATGATGGTTTTCTTTACTAATGTAGCAGGAATTCCGGCGGGTTTGGCAGGTAGTATTTTGATGATTGGCAAAATTTGGGATGGTATCAATGATCCCATGGTGGGAATGCTAACTGATAAAACCCAATCCCGGCGCTGGGGTCGTCGTCTACCTTGGCTTTTATATGGTGCAATTCCTTTTGGTGTTTTCTTTTTCTTACAATGGATTGTCCCCCAATTTACTGCGGATAAAAACATTAATGTTTGGTGTTTATTTTGGTATTATGTAGCTATTGGGATTGTATCTCAGGCTTTTTTTACCGTTGTAAATTTGCCTTATACAGCCATGACTCCTGAATTAACTCAAGATTATGATGAACGGACTAGTTTAAATAGTTTTCGGTTTACGTTTTCGATTGGTGGCAGTATTTTATCATTAATTTTATCAAAAATTATTTTCTCACAAATTAGCGATCGCCAACAACAGTATTTAGTTTTAGCCGCAATTTGTACTGTAATTTCCATTTTATCTTTGTATTGGTGTGTTTATGGTGTGCGCGATCGCATTTTGGCTTTTGAAGCTAAACGTATACAATTACCAAAAGAGGCAGAAATTCCCTTTTTTGAACAGCTAAAAATCGTCTTTACTAATAAACCCTTTCTCTTTGTAATTGCTATCTATCTTTTTTCTTGGTTAGGTGTGCAAATCACAGCCAGTATTATTCCCTATTTTGTCGTTAACTGTATGAAACTTAAAGAGGGAGATGTGCCAACGGTGATGATTGCAGTTCAAGGAACGGCTTTATTTATGTTATTTATTTGGAGTTATTTAAGTCAAAAAATTGGTAAAAAACTGGTTTATTTTCTAGGAATGAGTTCTTGGATTATTGCTGCTGGTGGATTATTTTTCTTACAGCCTGATCAAATTGGTTTAATGTATATGATGGCTATAATGGCAGGTGTGGGAGTTTCTACAGCTTATCTAATTCCCTGGTCAATGATACCTGATATTATTGAATTAGATGAATTACAAACCGGACAAAGACGAGAAGGAATTTTCTATGGTTTCATGGTTTTACTGCAAAAATTTGGTTTAGCTTTGGGGCTATTTTTAGTCGGTAATACTTTACAAGCTTATGGTTTTAAAGAGGCTGTTATTGGACAAAGTTCCTTACCTGTACAACCAGAATCTGCACTTTTAGCTATTCGTATCGCTGTTGGACCAATACCAACTGTTTGTTTAATAGCAGGTTTGGTGTTAATGTACTTTTATCCCATTACCCGCGAAATGCACGCAGAAATAATGCTAAAACTACAAGAAAAACGAGAAAGAATATAGCGTTTCCTAGTCTAATGAGGTACAAAATCATCTGTGTTTATCTGCCTTTATCTGCGTTTATCTGCGTTTAGTTCTGACTTATTGTACCTTACTTGCATGGGAATTGCTATATAAAGATTTAAAAGTTATATAGCAACGAGTAAAGAATAGTTAACAAAGTTGAAAGTTTTTTGGTAGACAATGCCCACCGTACATAATATTACAAAAATCAAATATTATTTCTATATAAATTATCTCTTCGATGTTATAATCAACTAAGTTAGATGATCAATAAGTAAATCTCTTCCAACAAATACTAGAGAACAAAACCATGACATCATCTCTTTATGAAACAGATTACAACCAATGGACACAAGATACTATCCAACAAATCCAAAACCGTGATTTTGAAAACATAGATTGGGATAGCTTAATCGAAGAACTAGAAATTATGGGGAAAAACGACAAACGCGCCCTAATTAGTCTGTTAACCCGTGTTCTAGAACATCTTCTCAAATTGTCTTACTGGGAATCTGAAAAACCAATATCCGGTAATCACTGGGCTGCGGAAATTGTCAACTTTCGCGCCCAAATTCAAGGACGTTTGGAAGATAGTCCTAGTCTTAATTCTCAATTACAAACGTTCTACGAAAAAGCTCATCCTGTCGCTATTAAATCCGTTTCCAAGTTATGTTCACTTCCCCCAGATGCTCAGATTAGCCTATTGCAAGCCCTAGATGACAACTGGTTTCCAAATGACATCTCAAATGATTAAATATCACAATATTCAACAGCAGAAGCAGATACAATTTACATAATGAACTCTACACAAGAACAACTAAAACTCAAATTAACACAGGCTTTAGTGGCTGCTTTTGGTACAGATTACACCAATACAGATCCAATTTTGGTGGCTGCAAGTAATCCTAAATTTGGTGACTATCAAGCTAATGTGGCTTTATCCTTGAGTAAAAAGTTAGGAAAGCCACCCAGAATTATCGCTGGGGAAATTGTCAATAAACTAGATGTATCTGATATTTGTGAACCTCCAGAAATCGCTGGACCCGGTTTTATTAACCTCAAATTACAAACATCTTATTTAGAAGCACAACTTAACGCCATTCAATTAGATTCTAGATTGGGAATACCTAAAGCGACAATTCCCCAAAAGCAAATTGTGGATTTTTCTAGTCCGAATATTGCTAAAGAAATGCACGTTGGACATTTACGTTCTACGATTATTGGTGATTCCATTGCCCGGATTTTAGAATTTTGTGGTCATGATGTTTTAAGATTAAATCATGTTGGTGATTGGGGTACACAATTTGGGATGTTAATTACTCATCTTGTTGATTGTTATCCCGATCTACAGGGTATTATGTTTATGGAAACTCCTCTAGGCAACTATTTACTTGGTGATGTAAATATAGGAGACTTGGTTGAGTTCTATAGAGAGTCTAAGAAGAAATTTGATAACGATGAAGAATTTCGAGAAAGATCCCGAAAAGCAGTAGTAAGCCTACAATCCGGGGATAAATTCACAAAAGACGCATGGGATCTTCTTTGTGAGGCTTCTCGAAAGGAATTTAAAATCATTTATGATTTACTGAATATCAAATTAATAGAAAGAGGTGAATCTTTTTATAATCCTTTATTACCAAAAGTTGTTAAAGATTTAGCAGCAACAGGATTGTTAGAAGAAAGTCAAGGGGCAAAATGTGTTTTCTTGGATGGTTTTACTAACAGAGAAGGTAATCCTTTACCCTTAATTGTCCAAAAATCAGACGGTGGTTATAACTACGCAACCACAGATTTAGCAGCTTTAGGTTATCGCATTCAAGAGGATAAAGCCAAGCGGATTGTTTATGTGACAGACGAAGGACAATCTAACCACTTTGCCCAATTTTTCCAAGTAGCAAAAAAAGCCAATTGGATTCCTGATGATGTGGAATTAGTTCATGTTCCTTTTGGGTTAGTATTAGGTGAAGATGGGAAAAAATTTAAAACTCGTTCTGGGGATACTGTGCGGTTACGAGATTTATTAGATGAAGCTATTAACCGCGCTCGTGCAGACATAGAAAAGAGATTACAAGAAGACGGACGCACAGAAACAGAGGAATTTATCCAAAATGTCGCCGAAATAGTGGGAATTAGTGCGGTTAAATATGCAGATTTAAGCCAAAATCGCACCAGTAGTTATGTCTTTAGTTATGACAAAATGTTATCTCTCAAAGGCAATACAGCCCCTTATCTTCTTTATGCTTATGTGAGGATTCAAGGTATTAGTCGTCAAGGGAATATTGACTTTACCAACTTGGGAATAAATCGTCAAATCTTACTAAAAGAAGATGCAGAATTAACTTTAGCTAAACATCTCTTGCAACTTGATGAAGTGATTAAGGAAGTAGAACAGGATTTATTGCCAAATCGGTTGTGTGATTATTTGTATCAACTCAGCGATAAGTTTAACAAATTCTATGAAAATTGTCCTGTTCTCAAATCAGAAGAACCTGCTAGAACTTCGCGGTTAATGTTATGTGATTTAACTGCAAAAACGCTGAAGTTGGGATTATCTTTGTTAGGAATTAAGGTTTTAGAAAGGATGTAAATAGAAGCAGTGGGTAGGGGTTTAGCTTTTGCTTTACCCTGACATAATATCAAACAGATTCAATATTTTCTTGATCATATTCCGGTATTGTTCTAAATTTATCTATTGCTAAATTTCATCTTTATATTGACAAATCCTGATGTAATATTATAAAATAGAGAGGGTTAAAGTTTATCAAAAATAAATTATGGGAATTGAAGAATTATTACTACCATTTCGAGAAGAAATATTAAAGATTGCCACTAAATATGGTGCTGATAATTTGCGGGTTTTTGGTTCTGTCGCTAGAGGTGAAGCAACAGCAGATAGTGATGTAGATTTTTTAGTAGAACTTAAACCACAAAGTAGTTTATTTGATTATATTGGTTTAATGCAGGATTTAGCAGCATTGCTAGGACGAAAAGTGGATATTGCTGAACCTGATAATTTACATGAATTAATTAGAGATAAAGTATTAGGTGAAGCTGTACCGTTGTGAAAGATGAGCGTTTATATTTAAGTAATATTCAAGAATGTATTGAACGGATAGAGGAATATACAAAAGGTGGTAAGGAAGAATTTATGCAAACCAAGATGATTCAAGATGCTGTAATTCGCAATTTTGAAATCATTGGGGAAGCAACAAAAAGATTATCACCTGAGTTGAGAAGTAAGTATTCTGATGTTCCTTGGCAACAAATGGCAGGTTTACGAGATGTTTTAATTCATGATTATTTAAAGGTAAATCTTAATTTAGTTTGGCAAATTATTGAACAGAATTTATCTGATTTAAAAAGGCAAGTGAGACGGCGATCGCACCATTCAACTTACCTATCCCGTCTTAGCAGTGGGGAATTATCAGTTAGTTATTGATGCCGCTCAATTAAGCGATCGCGCAGGTAATGCCCTCGGAGTTGAAGATGTCATTAAAACCTTTGATATTACCCCAGAATTAATTTTCACCGCTGCTCAATCTGGTTTTGTCGGCTTTTCTGGAACTCCCGTTCTGATTACAACCTTTGAAATTGCCCCCAACACGACCCTACCGACTCAAATTAATGATAATTTCTGGGATTTAAGTGGTGGTTTCGATGCGACCCTGAAAATTAAGTAAAGTTATCTTATCATTGTTCCCAAATAAGGTTTGGACGTAAATGAATAAAAAGAGTCTCAGGGGTCTAGGTTTATTAACAGTAATGCTATATTTAGCTACTGGTTGCGGTCTGAGTAATTCTCCCATTACGCAGAATCGAGGATCAGAACGTACTCTTAATTTTCCGACTAATCGTTCTTTAGGTAAACTCTATATCCTAGAAGAAAATCTTCATTTTTCGAGCAGTTCAGGTGAGGAAGAAAAAGGAGAAGCACAAGGTAGGGTTCCTGTTGTCGTACCAGAAGGGTGGTTACTAGAATTACGGATAAGTCCCGAAGCCTCTACTGATCTTTCAAGCCTTTCGACTCTTAACCCAAATGGTTTACAGGCAATTTCTTTGTACAATACCCAAGTAACAGATGAAGGATTAAGCCATCTTCAAAAATTATCAGGGTTAAAAATTCTTGATCTTTCTAACACTAAAATCACTGGCACCGGACTTGCTTACTTTAACGAACTTTCTGGATTAAAAGTAGTGGATTTAACCTTTACAAGCGTTACTGATTCAGGACTAGCTGACCTTAAAAAAATCCCTAATCTTCAATCATTGAATCTTTCTAAAACAAAGATTAGTGATGGCGCATTGGGCTACGTTAAAGAACTACCACAATTGGAAAATCTGGAACTTTATTATACCAATGTCGGTGATGCTGGTCTTCAGCAGATTCAACAACTTACTCAACTTCAATCTCTCAATATTGGATGGACTCAGGTAACAGATGCTGGACTATCTTATTTGGTTGGACTAACACAATTGAGGAAATTAAATTTAGATTCAACCAAAATTTCTGATGTTGGACTTGAGAAACTGGAGACACTCAGCAATCTTCAAAGTCTAAGTTTAAATGACACAAATATTACCGAAAATGGCTTTAAAAAACTAAGTCAATATATCTCACCTTGCAATATTGATACTAATACAATTGATAAAAAAAGACTTTTTCCTTCTTGTTATGCACCATAGTGCGATCGCTTTTAAGAATGTGAGAAGGCGATCGCTGTTTGGGGATATGTGGGAGGGCGATCGCTTTTGGGATGTGGGAGTGCGATCGCTTTTTGGGGATGTGGAGAATCGAGAACTAGTCATCTCTATTTCCACGAGTTAAATAACGGACTTCCTCCAATAAAATATTAAATCGCTGATCGCTTTCAGCTTGTCTTTGTTTGATCAATTCCATTTCACGCTGATTTTGAGCAGCTACTTGTAGCAATGCTTGAGCCGTTACTCTCAACCCATCTATGCTATCTTTAACTTCAGTTATACTTTCCCTAACTTCAGTCACACTTTCTCGCAACTCAGTCACACTTTCTCGCAACTCAGTCACACTGGAAGCCAAATCATCAAGCATTTCATCATTCCACCGTTGTACACTCATAGTATGTTTTTAATATTGCAATTAAACTAATATTCTAATTATACCAAAGATATCGCTTTTGGGAATGTGAGAGGGCGATCGCTTTTTGGGGGATGTGGGGGTGCGATAGCGCAAGCACTGACTTGTCAGTTCACTGTTTGGGATGTGGGAGGGCGATCTCTTTTTGGGGATGTGGGGAGTGCGCTCGCTTTTTGGGATGTGGGAGTGCGATCGCTGTTGTTAATGTGAGAGGGCGATCGCTTTTTGGGGTGTGGGAGGGCGATCGTCCCAGTGCTGACTTGTCAGTTCGCTCTCAATGGAGAAATTTTTGGAATTAAATTAATCTGTTAAAATTGGTTCAGGTAAACAACTCCAAATGTAAAATCAATGAAAATTAAAGCTATTATTTATCCTGCCCAAGAAGGAGGTTACTGGGCTGAAGTACCTGCACTTCCTGGTTGTATAACAGAAGGGGATACAATGGAAGAATTAATTAATAATCTTCAAGATGCTATACAAGGTTGGCTAGAAGTAGCAAATGAAATTCAAAAACCAGATCCAATCTCACAAGTGATTGAAATTGCAGTATGAAATCAATTTCTGGGAAAAAATTATGTAAAATTGTTGAGAACAAAGGTTGGATTCTCAAAAAAATTACAGGCAGTCACCATATTTATGAAAAACCTGATGAAAGTAAAATTATTTCTATTCCTGTACATAGAAATCAAGATTTAAAACTTGGAACTTTAAAATCAATCATGAAGATAGCTGAATTGCTAGAAGATGATTTGTAATTAATCTTTGTTGTGTAGGCTATAACATACGTTAGTCTTAGAGGGCGTTTGAAAACTTTACCGAAGGCGATCGCTGTTTTGGGATGTAAGGGGCGATCGTTGGTTTTAGAAATTGATGCGATCGCACTAAAATGATTGCAGTAGTATCTTGCAAGGTAGCCAACTATATGCCATTAAAAGAACTCTTAAACGAAGCTAAAAATTTAGACATTCAGGAGCAAATCCAACTAGCTACACAACTATTGCAATGGGTAGAAATAAAGATTAATCAAAAGCCTCAAGACTCCTCATCCAAACAGCTACGCCAAGCAGCACTTGGTTTAGGATCTTGCATATTTACTGCTGATTTTGACGATCCATTACCCGATGAGTTTTGGCTAGGAGAATCATGAAATTTTTGCTTGATACTCATGCTTTCATGTGGTGGCATAGCGATCCAGAGTGTATTCCTAAAAGCACAATACACTTACTTCAAGATCCTGATGTTGAAAATGCAACATTAGTTAGCCGTGACTCCGTTTTTAAAAGTTACGAATGCTCCGTGATTTGGTAATTATCATCTTGTGAAATTAGCGATCGCTTTTGGGGTGTGGGAGTGTGATAGCGCAAGCGCTGACTTGTCAGTTCGCTGTTGGGGATGTGGGAGGGCGATCACAAAACTTCAAAAAGAACGATACCATTAAAATAAGTCAAACTAATATCGCTTTTTAGGATCTGGAAGTGCGATAGTGCAAGTGCTGACTTGTCAGTTCGCTTCTATTCTCTCTTTATTTATGAATCAAAATATTATTAATACTTTACATCAACAGGGTTTAGATCATTATCGTAGGGGTAATTATCAACAAGCAATTGCTAGTTTTGATGCGGCTTTAGAATTATCTGCTAATTTTTCGACTGCGTATATTAATCGTGGTAATATCTTTCATATTTTAGGTAATTATGAAAAAGCGATCGCTGATTATGACCAAGCTATAAATATCAATCCTAATTTGGCAGAAGCTTACCATAATCGTGGTAATAGTTATTATGCTTTGCAAAAATACCAAAATGCTATTAATGATTATAATCGTTCTCTAGAAATTAATCCTAATTTGGCTACAGCTTACTACAATCGCGGTTTAATTTATGCTCATCTCCAAAATTATCACCAAGCAATTAAGGATTTTAATCAAGCATTAACAATAGTTCCTGATGATATTCAAGTTTACTATCAACGGGGTTTAATTTATGGCAATCTAGGGGATTATCACCAAGCAATTAGCGATTATAATCAAGCATTACAAATTAATCCTGATTTAGATAAAGTATATGCTTTTCGAGCTAATGCACATCACCAATTAGGAAATTATGAAAATGCAATTACTGACTATAATCAATCATTACAAATTAATCCCCTTTTAGCTACAGCTTACTATGGACGGGGAACGGTGCGGGAAGCTATGCAGGATTTTGTCGGTGCTGTTGCAGATTATACTCAATTAATATCAATCACCCCAGAATTTGCTCCAGCATATTGCAAACGAGGTGACGCTCACAAGTTTTTAGGTAATATACAAGCAGCAATTAAAGACTATAACCAGGCTTTAACAATAGATTCTGACTTTTTAGCCGCCTACTATCACAGAGGAAATATTCGTTATATAATCAAAGATTTTACTGGTGCAGCTAGTGATTTTACTGAAGCTCTACGATTAGATCCCCAATCCGCTGTATTTTATAGCGATCGCGCTAATGCCCGTTATGCTCTGAATGACTATAAAAAAGCCATATCTGATTATACCCAAGCAATCAGTATTAACCCTAATTTAGCTGAAGACTGGTTTAATCGAGGTCGTAGTTACTTGCTTATAGGAGAATTTAAAGCAGCATTGACAGATTTAAACCAAGCAATACAATTACAACCACGTTATCCCCTAGCCTATTTAGTTAGGGCGGATATACATAGACAACTAGGGAATCAGTTAAACGCCATTACGGATTTCCGCAAATCCGCTGATCTTTATTCCCAGTCAGGAAATATACAATATTATCAGGAGATTATGAAGCTGATTTCCAGAATTTCCGAGGTGGGTTAACAATAGCGTCACCCACCACACCATGTTACCAATACATTACCAATACAGGTTACTCTATCGTAGATTTAATTTCTCGATAGCGTTCCTGAAGATCCTGAATCGTAAATAAGGTCTGAAATTGCAACCCAGCAGACTCATATAACGCCCCACCCCCTTGCAATCTATCTATCAGTGATATTACTGTATTTACAGTATAACATGCTGCCTGTAATTTTTCCACGGCTTTGAGTGCAGATTGTCCAGTTGTTACCACATCTTCCAAAACTACGACTTTCGCACCCTGGGGTAAACTCGGACCTTCAATGTAAGCCATTGTACCGTGTCCCTTGGCTTCCTTACGGATAATTAAAGCTGGTATCGGTCTATTTTCATAGACAGAGACTACACTCACTGCTGATACAATAGGATCAGCCCCTAAAGTTAAACCAGCTACAGCCTGAGTATCTTCAGGTAAGATATGTAACAATAGTCTCGCCATGGCTAAAGCACCCTGGGGATGAAGTGTTACTTGTTTCCCATTAATATAGTAAGAACTACGTTGTCCAGAAGAGAGAACAAAATCACCCTCTTGATAAGCAAGCTGACAAAATAAATCTAGTAGCTGATGACGGAGAATAGTTAAGTCAGTAGTAATCGCCCAAATATCTGAGTTATTATGGGTTTGAGTGGAATAAGACATTATAAACCATGAAAAATTGTGTGAAACCAAAGCTAAAACTCAATAGAGTTTTCAAATTAAACATAAATTAAGACTTAACTCAAGCAAGCATAGACTTTTATAGCCTTGTAAATAAAATGAGCGCGGAGGGACTTGAACCCCCGACCCACAGGACCGGAACCTGTTGCTCTATCCACTGAGCCACGCGCCCTTGCATATACATTCAATACTATAACATACTTTTTGAATTTAATGGGAATTTAATGACAAGAAATTTTCTGGGCTAACCAGTTTCAGTATGAAATTTAAAATAATTACACACTATTTGTTGCTGCTTGATTTTATACTAATATATTTATTTAGTTATTTTAACTACATTTTATTTTTAAGTTATGGTCAGGATATGATTTAAAAATCAGCCGTAATTTACCAGGAATTATCTACAATTCAAAATGAATAAAAGTATATTTACTTGATTAAATATTTCCGAAAATCAAGGAGATACAAATAATGATATTTTTCATGATTAGATTGGTAAGATTTTGGCATAAATTACCAAATTTTCCTTGTGAAAATGGGGGATTGATGATTAGCGAAAGTACAAAATATTATATTCATCCTGAGAAAATTGTAGTTCGCCCATGGTTAGGTGAACATAATGTATATGCTGTGTTTATGCTACCAAATAATTATTCACATGATCCTTTAATTAGAGTTAATTTACCAGTTAATCAAACCTTCTGCGGAGTTGTAGCAGATCGTAGTCAAACTATAGCTGGAATTAACGCTAAACCGGGACATTATTTAGTAAAAGCATATTTACAAACACGCACTGCAATTAAGTTTATTCTCACAGGTAAAATCAATGATCTCAAACAAGTAAAAAATTGGCAATTAGGTTATGGTCAAAAAGAGAATTAATAACCCTTTGGAGAACCATCACCGCGAGGATCGGCCGCTGCTTCTAGGGTATCATCTTCTGTAACTGTGATGGCATTTGCATTACCCCAAGGTCGAGTTTCCGTGATTCTATGTCCCCGTCGGCGCAAGTCTTCAGCGGTTAACGCATCTAAACCCCATGCTTCCACTCGCAATTCATCTGGTAGCCATTGGTGATGTATGCGGGGGACCGAAATCGCTATACCAACATCCATTTTGGATTCTAAAACATTCAAAATTATTTGTAATACTTGGGTAATAATGGTACTACCACCTGGCGCTCCGACAGCCATTCGCAAGCGATTATTTTCGGTGATAATGGTGGGTGTCATACTAGAAAGGGGCGTTTTTTTGGGTGCTATACTATTAGCTTCCTTACCCACTAAACCAAAGGCGTTTGGTACTCCTGGTGCAACTGCAAAATCATCCATTTCATTATTTAAAACTATTCCTGTTCCGGGTGTGACAATTCCCGCACCAAAACCTAAGTTAATTGTGAAGGTTAAACTGACGGCGTTTCTATCTGTGTCCACTACATTTAAATGACTGGTTTCTGTTGATTCATGAAATTTTGAAGTTTTGAGTCCAGGTTTAATTTCTGTTGATGGTGTTGCCATTTTCATGTTAATTTCTTGGCGACGTTTTTGGGCATAAGCTGGGCTAATAAGTTGGGAAATTGGAACTTTAACAAAATCAGGATCACCTAAATATTCTGCGCGATCGCTATAGGCAATTTTCATTATTTCTATGATTAAATGTATAGCATCGGGATGATACCATCCCCAAGACTTTAAGTCTGTGTCACCGATCATATTTAACATTTGTAATAAGTTAACTCCTCCAGATGATGGTGGGGGCATAGAACATATTTTACTTTTACGAAATTTACCACATACAGGATTGCGCCAGATTGCTTGATATTGTTTTAAATCTTCAATAGTAATTAAACCACCATTTTTCTTCATATCTGAGACTATTATTTCAGCAATTTTTCCCGTGTAGAAACTTTGAGGATTTTCAGAAATTGCTTCTAGAGTTTTAGCTAAATCAGTTTGAATTAATTTTTCTCCTGGTTGATAATATTCACCATTACGAGTAAATATTTTTTTAGCTGCGGGGTTTTTTAGTATTGCTTGTTTACGGATTTCGTAGGCTGCTGAAGAACGCCAAGCAACCCTATCACTAATTATAAAACCATTTTTAGCCAGTGCAATTCCAGGTTTCATAACTTCTCGCCAAGGTAACTTACCATAACGACGATGAACTTCGTACATACCTGCTACAGTCCCGGGTGTTGCTACTGCTAAATAACCAGTAATACTCGCGCCAGGTCGCACTTTTCCCTCAGCATCTAAATACATATTTTTAGTAGCTTTAATGGGTGCGCGTTCTCGAAAATCTAAAGCTTTAATTTCCCCGGTTTTTTGAGAATGAAAAAGTAAGAAACCACCGCCACCAATACCAGCAGAAAAAGGTTCAACGACTGAAATAGCGAAGGTTGTAGCTACTGCTGCATCTACGGCATTTCCGCCTTTTTTTAACATTAAAAGTCCAGCTTCACTGGCCAGAGAATTTGCAGAAACTACCATTCCCCTTTTACTACGGAGGGGCAGGGTGATGGTAGCTGATACGGCTTGACTGGTGAGGATAGCAGCAAAGGAGATAAAGGAGATGATTAGGTGTTTTGTTTTGGTAATCATGGGCATTTTTACGGTAAATTAAAGCGTGCAAAAACTAGTTAAATGATAAAATACTAATTATTCATCCAACAATTTTATTCTGATTAAATCAATATTCCCGCAATTCCAGCAGTAATAAAACCTGCCAATAATCCGCCAATCATTGTTTTTACCCCCATACGTGCTAAGTCTTTTTGACGGTTTGGTGCGATTCCTGTCATGCCACCAATGGTAATTCCTATTGAGCCAATATTAGCAAAATTACATAAGGCATAAGTAGCAATAATTATTGAACGTTGAGAAATTTCCTGTTTTTTAATCAGTTCTCCCAAATCCAAATAGGCGATAAATTCATTTAAAATCGTCTTTTTACCTAATAAAACCCCAACTTGTCCACAGTCGGCCCAAGTTATCCCCATTAACCAGGCTACAGGAGACATGATAAAAGCCAACATCCATTCTAGTGATAATTGCGGATAACCAGATAATTTTCCCAACCAACCTAAACCAGCATTAACAGCGGCCAATAAACTTAAAAAAGCAATAATTATTACTCCCACATTCACTGCTAATTTTATACCATCAATTGCCCCAGAAGTCGCTGCGTCAATCACATTAACATAATTACTTTTGATATCTATATTAACTTTTCCAGTAGTGTCCGAAACTTCTGTTTCTGGATACATAATTTTTGATACTATCATAGAAACAGGAGAAGTCATAAAAAAAGCTGCAATTAAATGTTCTGGGGGAATGCCAAAAGATAAATAAGCACCTAGTACCCCACCAGCAATAGTAGCAAAACCACCAGTCATAACGGCGTGTAATTCGGATTTAGTCATATTTGCTACATAAGGTTTCACCATAAGTGCCGCTTCTGTAGGTCCTAAGAAAATATTTCCCGCACAAGACAAAGATTCAGAACCCGATGTTTTCATGGTTTTCATCATTACCCATGCTAAACTGTTAACAACTCTTTGCAAAATACCATAGTGGTAAAGAACACTAATAAATGATGAGAAAAAGATGATTGTTGGCAGAATTTGAAAAGCAAAAAAATGATCTTTGAAATTTTCACCAAAGACAAATTTTGCCCCAACATCAGAAAAAGCTAAAAAATTAGCAACCATATTTCCTAAAGATTTAAATAAATTCAAACCCCAAGGAGTTTTGAGAATTACTAAAGCTAAAACCAATTCTAATCCTAACCCCCAAACAACGGTCCGCCAACGCACAGCATTACGGTTAACAGAAAGGGCATAGGATATGGCAATAAAAATGCAGATTCCCAAGGCAGAAATAACACGCTCCATATTCGGTATTTTAATATTTTCGTGGACAAAATGCGGACAAGATTCAGATTGTTTACCAACGGTAGGAGAACCTAATTGAGTTTCTATATTTAAACCTTTTGCACCTCCTAAAAATGCCATTTCTATAGCTTGACGAGGTGTAATCTAGTTTTGATAATCTGGTTCTGTAATATTATACAAAATCGTACCAAAAATGCGAAGCGTTTCCTAGTCTAATGAGGTACAAAATTATCTGTGTTCATCTGTGTTCATCTGCGTTTAATTCTAACTTCTTGTACATCACTTGCGTTGTAATTGCTTTGATATGTATATAAATATTTATACATGAATTATCTACATATATTTATGGTAAAGAATAAATATAGTATAAGTATACTATATTTGTAGCTGTAGCCACTTCAATTTATTAAAATACTTAACATTAATTTACATTTATTTATTAGGAATTTTTTTATTAGTTGTGCTAGGCTGAACAACAGCAATTATTGCTAATAATTCTTAAATAAGAGAAGAGCTTTCTAGGAAATTAATTTTTAAATAGCCTTCTCCATTAGGTTTTTCACCCTACTGATCTTTGCCGTTTCAGCTAGGGTGTTAGGTTTTGCGGCATAGAGTTGTAAACTTAATTGATATAAATAATCAATTAAGTTATAGCTATTTGGCTTAAATTTACTGAATGTAATTCTCATTAATAGCAAACAAAAGGAGCTAATTAACGCTATGAGTTTTAATTTGAACTTAAATCCTGTAAGTGACTATGGCTTAATGCCAAATACCAATGAGTTGATGTTTTACGGTAATGGTAATGATTTAATTACTAGTTTCAGTAATACTCAAGCAACAATTTATGCTGGCGAAGGGAACAATATCATTAATAGTGCAGCAGGTAACGATATCATCTATGCTGGAGCGGGTCAAGACTTCATCAACGCCGGCAATGGTAATAACACCATTTTTACTGGTTTTACTGGTGGAGGTGTTAACAGTGTTATTACTGGTAATGGTAATGATACCATTTTTGCTAGTTATAATAACGACATCATCTATACAGGTGATGGTAACGATGTCATTTATACTGGTGATGGTAATAACATTATTAATGCAGGTACGGGAAATGATCGGATTGTCCTGGGCAGTGGTCAAGATAAAATCATTCTTGAAGGTGGTAACGGCTCTGTCACCGTGTTTGGGTTTAATATCAACAGCGATAAGGTGAGTTTGGGAGAAAGCTTACTGGGCAAGTCATTACAATTTGTTACTCAAGGTTCAGATACATTAGTCAAAACTGGTACTGATCTACTGGCGACCCTTAAGGGTGTAGTTAAGAGTTCCCAAGCCTTGTTAGATCAAAAACCTCTCTATAAGTATAATGTGACTGATTTGGGTTCTTTAAGTACAAATACTAACGGTACAGTGGTAGCCGCCTCCATTAACGACTTTGGGCAAATTGCTGGGCGATATGATACTGGTGCAACGTTTATCAACCAGAACGCCACAACAAATCTTACTCAAACAAATAATGTCCGCCAAGGATTCATTTGGGAAAATGGCTCTCAAACTGCCTTGACTAATACAGGTATAAAAAACGGAGAGTCTGATTTTGGTGCTGCCAATGGCGCAACTGTCACTTTGCTGACAACCAATGTTAATACAATTGGCAATTCTGGAATTATTTTGGGAACGGCCGACGAAGTGCGTCAACCCATACCTAAAGCAACAGATCGAGCATTAGTTTGGCAAAAGAATGGCAGTAATTACGACTTAACTATCAATGACTTTGGTGGTCTTGAAAGTTACTTATTCGATGCGAACAACTTAAACCAGGTTGTGGGGCGTAATATCCTGTCCTCAGGTCAGGATAAAGCTATTTACTCAGAAAATGGACTGATCCAAGAACTGACAACTTTAGGAGGTGATGGTGGTACTGCACGCGGTATTAATAATAAGGGGCAGATAGTTGGCTACGTAGACAGCGATGGCACTCTCAATGATCAGTTTGTGAATACGGCCGTGATTTGGCAAAAAAATACTAGTGGTACTTATACAATGCAAAACCTGGGCACTTTTGGCGCAGAAAAAGCCACTTTACGGGATATCAATGATGCGGGTCATATCATTGGCTCAACCAATAATGGTTCGGGAGCAACTGCAACGAGTTCCGCATTTTTACTCAGAGGCGGGAATTTCACAGACCTGGGTAGCCTTGGTGGTAACACTGGTTCAGCTAACGGAATCAATGAATTTGGACAAGTGATTGGAACTTCCCAACTAGCTTCAGGTATAAACCATGCTTATGTTTGGAATGGCGGCGTGATGAGCGATTTGAATAATTTAATCACTACACCATTAACCTATAACGGTGCAACTGTCACCCTGAATAATGCTGTTAGCATTAATAATTTTGGGGATATTGTTGCAACTGGTACTTATACTTATACTAATAGTACGGGGCAAGCTCAAACGGGAACTCGTTCCTATTTACTGAAAGCGACTTGGTAAAGGATAGGTCATAATTGATTCAGTGAGGTATTTTATGACCTCACTGACCACTTCCTGAAACTTGTGATATTTTTATATTTATAATTTTTTTCTGTAGGTTTACCCGCCAGACGCAAGATATGAGTTAACCTAATTTGCTATAAATTAAACAACAATAAGAACTGGCATTTATGAATCTACCCCTGCGGAAACTAGGATTTTTACCAAATGCTTGGCAAGTAAATCAAACATTTGCAGATATTACCCGTCCCGAAAAGACCCCACAACCAGTTATTTTAGCAACAGAAACTAAAACTCTGCGCTGCGATTTATCCAAAGCTGCTATTATTGTCATTGATATGCAGAATGATTTTTGTCATCCTGATGGTTGGTTAGCACACATTGGTGTAGATGTCACCCCCGCCCAGCAACCGATTGCACCTCTGCAACAATTATTACCACAAATTCGGGCTGCTGGTGTACCTGTAATTTGGTTAAATTGGGGGAATCGTCACGATTTATTGAATATCAGCGCCGGGTTATTGCACGTATACAACCCCACGGGGGAGGGTGTAGGATTAGGTGATGCTTTGCCCAGCAATGGTGCTAAGGTACTAATGAAGGGAAGTTGGTCTGCTGCGGTGGTGGCCGAATTGGAACAACTACCAGAAGATATCCACGTTGATAAATATCGCATGAGTGGATTTTGGGATACTCCTTTAGATAGTATTTTACGAAATTTGGGTATAACTACAATATTCTTTGCTGGTGTAAATGCTGATCAATGTGTTTTATCAACTTTGTCTGATGCCAATTTTCTAGGATATGACTGTATTTTAGTTAAAGATTGTACTGCAACAACTTCCCCGGAATATTGTTGGTTAGCAACTTTATATAATGTTCAACAATGTTTCGGTTTTGTCACTGATTCCTCGGCAATTTTGACAGCAATTAATAATTAATTCAATTCAGCGTAAAACACCAATTACCAATTAAGAATATGTACACTACTCGTTGTGTAATTCCAGTTATTAAATCTCCTCAAGATTATCAAGCCTATCGTATTAGTCCCCAGGACTCTAACCGATTAGCAATTATCTTTGATTCCACCAGTGCTAACACTTCTTTAACTTGTTGTGTGGAAATTTTTGACGTAGGTGGAAAAACACCACCAAACCGTCATGAATGGGCAGTAGAAATGTTTTTTATTCTCAAAGGAGAAGGAATTGTCATTTGTGATGGTAAAAAGGTCAATATCAAGGCTGGAGATAGTTTGTTAGTTCCACCTACAGGGACTCATTTGATTAGAAATACTGGTAAAAATCGTCTTTACGCATTGACGATTATGGTTCCTAATGAGAATTTTTCGGAATTAATTCGCAGTGGGATTCCTGTAGAATTAGATGCTGAAGATATGACTGTTTTAGGAAGATTGGACTCTTTAACATTTTTCTAGTATTTTTATAGTTTTAGGCGATTTGAGGGTGTAACAACAAAGGTTTTTGCTGATGTTTGTTTACACTCTCAAGTTTAATTTTTTAGTTGCATATTTTGTTTTTCATCTGAAAATACAAATGTTGATTTTATACAGCGGTTTA
>NZ_KE384633.1:29578-51609 GCF_000426905.1 Dolichospermum circinale AWQC131C | reverse complement strand
AATGATGAAACTCTTGTAGTGCGGGCATCTTGCCCGCTAAATATGTACCTCATAACACCGGGAAGTGCTGTATATGTTCTCATTTGGAGAACGATAATTTGCTCAATTTACTGTAGTTAATCTTTGATAGATAGCAGCATGGCATAAAAAAATTAGAATCTGAGTATTCCTGGATACATTTTTGATGATTTGAAATTAATTGTTACAAAGGGTTGTATATCTAAATTTTGTATGGTAATATGCACTTTCAGGTATCAACTCCATTAAATCAATAGATTTATTGTATTTCGAGGCAACAGTCATATTTTTAGTTTTTGTAGCAAAATCAAATGAGGAGAATCATTTAAACATTATGAGATACAACCAACTAGGTGCAAGTGACCTCAAGGTTTCAGAAATTTGCTTGGGAACTATGACTTATGGACATCAAAATAGTATTGAAGAAGCGCATGAGCAACTTGACTATGCTGTTGCCCAAGGGGTCAATTTCCTAGATACTGCGGAAATGTATCCCGTCCCCCCTCGTGGTGAAACCCAAGGAAAAACTGAGGCTTATATTGGGGAATGGTTGAAGAAACAGCAACGAGATAAATTGATAGTTGCTACTAAAATTGCAGGTCCTAGTCGTCCTTTTTCCTGGTTAAGGGGTGGAAATAATAAAGTTGACCGTGATAATATTACACAGGCAGTAGATGATAGTTTGCAGAGATTACAAACTGATTATATAGATTTGTATCAAATTCATTGGCCTGATCGTTATGTTCCTACATTTGGACAGACAAGTTACAATCCGCAATTAGAAAGGGAATCTGTGCCTATTGCGGAACAGTTACAAGCATTTGCTGAGGTGATTAAAGCTGGGAAGATTCGCTATTTGGGTTTAAGTAATGAAACTCCTTGGGGAGTAAGTGAGTTTGTTCGCATTGCTAATGATTTGGGATTATCTAAGGTTTTGACAACTCAAAATGCTTACAATTTACTCAATCGTAATTTTGAATCAGGTTTAGCGGAAGTTTACCGTTATACAGATGTAGGGTTATTGGCTTATAGTCCCTTGGGTTTTGGTTTTTTAACTGGTAAATACATAGAGAATCAACAATTAGAAAATACGAGAATATCTTTGTTTACTGGTTTTGGACAACGGTATTTAAAACCCAATGTCCAAGAAGCGGTTAAGGCTTATGTGGAGATTGCCAAAAAGTATAATCTTACACCTGCTAAATTGGCGATCGCCTTTGTCAAAAGTCGCTGGTTTGTTAAAAGCACTATTATTGGCGCAACAACTTTGGCACAATTACAAGAAAATATAGATAGTGTCAATGTGGTTTTGGATCAAGAGATTTTTGCAGAAATAGATGCAATTCATACTCGTTATCCTAATCCAGCGCCTTAACCGAGTTTTGTAAAAAAATACAAAGAGGGTGTTTTAAAAGTTTCCGGCGATGATAAAAATGCCTCCGGCTCCCGTCAAGGATACGCTAATACACAAACAAAGTCCACCCAGGTGGACTAACGAAAAATTAAGAGTTTGAAACCCATGTTCGCGTATTTCGCAGGAATAGATAGGTTTTGTCTGTGTAGCCGCGACTTCTACGCCAAAGCTTTTCAAACATCCTCTTAGAAAAAACAATGTTACTATCTGATTCTGTTACTATTACTGATGTAGAGGCAGCACAAAAAAGGCTTTTAGGTATTGCTCATTAAACAGAGGATTTATAGGAGAAATAGTCTCACGCAAAGGCGCGAAGCCAGAAGGAGTCTAAGGAATGAACTATTCATTAGTTCTCTGGTTGAAAGTTGATGAATAATGAATTATATTAAAAATTCTGTAGAGACATTCTATAAAACATCTCTACATTAATTAACAGTTTTATCTGAAAAATCCCTAACTAATCAACCGTTACCGGAACTTGATAATAAACCGGCTCATTCCCTGATTTCCATTTAATATTACAACCAATACTCGGCTTCTGCTCCCAAGTAATTACTTCATCTGCTAAAACATAATTAATCGCTTTCCGTAAATCTTGTCCAGTTACAGGTAAACCATTTTTCGGACGACTATCATCTAACTGTCCCCGATAAGCGAGTTTTCTATGAGCATCAAATACAAAAAAGTCTGGAGTGCAAGCTGCAAAAAAATCCTTAGCTACTTTTTGACTTTCATCATAAAGCAAAGGATAGGATAAATCTATTTCTTGGGCGAAATCTTTAAGTAATTCTGGTGCATCATCAGGATGAGTGTTAATATCATTAGAACTAATGGCGACAATCCCCACATTTTTATTTTTGTAATCTTGTCCCAACTTTGCTAATTCCAATTTGATATGTTGCACAAAAGGACAATGACGACTCAGAAAGATAACTACCAATACTTTTTGATCCGCAAAGTTTGCCAATGAAATCCTTTGACCTGAAACCACATCTGGGAGATAAAAATCAGGTGCTAAAGTCCCCAAAGGTAACATTGTCGAAGGTGTTAAAGCCATAGAATCCAACTCCTTAATTTTTTGAAATTACAGTTAGTGAAATTAATTAAATGGTGTAACTAAATTAAACCTAAAACCTCTTTAGAAACATGAGATTGAAAATTTGCACAATTATAATTTTGAAAATAGTTTTTCCCAATCAATTGTATCCGGTCTATTTCCTTGATTTACTATTTCAAAAACTTTGTTAACAGCACTTTGATGAAATAAACTTTCTACACAAGCTGCGGCTACGTCAATACGACTAGAATCACCTGTAATTATATCCCCTGTTTTTAACATAACGTTTAATTTACCTGCGGTTGTGGCTTTGAGTAAAGTATTGAGATCATAGGATGTATAGGGTCCATCAATTAAACGTCCAGGACGAATGATAGTGTAAGGTATGCCTGAATTAATAATTGCTTTTTCTCCTTTTTCTTTAGCATCAAGTACACCAAAAAGATTGAGAATATTAAAAGGAAATTGATGTTTACGAAGAATACCGCAGGAGGAAACAAAGACAAAGCGATTTAAGTTTTTTGGTGCGGCTGATATCAGATTTTTTACACCTTGATGATCAACTTTATCAGGGGTATTTTTAGCTTTATCTTCTAAAAATTGAGGATTCAATAGAGTAATTCCTAATTCAATCATGTTGGGATTTTGATTAAATTCCCACCTGGAAGAAGGAAAAGCGGTAGTTCCTGTACAACAAATAATAGAAGTAATATTTGTCATTGCTGCTGTTAAGCTGTCGGGTTCACGAATATCACCAATAACAATTTCTACTTGATCATTAAACATTTTGGTGGCTTTTTCTGCATTCCGGGTGAGAATACGAATGGGTAAGCCTTTTTCTAAAAGTTTACTAACTACCAGTTGTCCGACTCCACCGCTAGAACCGACAACTAAAATGAGATCTTTACTGCTGTTCATAGTTTGATTAAGCAATGCTATTTAATCTACAATAATTTTGACTCTAATAGTTTACCATAACTGGAATCTTTTTTGAATAATTCCCCTCACGTCAAGACCCAAAGGTAAGGATTTTACTGTTGACTGCTGTTTTATGTTAAAATTCTAATTATCAGTAGGCTGGAAATGAAGATTTATGGTTAAGAAAATTCGCCGAGTTTGCAAGATGATCAATAAGTCACACGATAAGGAGTTTTTTCAGCAAGCGGGAACTGCACCAGGAACAATCATTGTTGATGAAAATGCTGAAGAACCCATTATTTTTTTAATTGACTATAACCAAACTGATCTCATTCGCAAACAAATAAGTTATCCAGAAGAGTGTATTAACTATTTGGATACAGAATCCGTTTCTTGGGTGGATGTTCAAGGTTTAGGAAATAAAGATATTCTACACCGTTTAGGTCAATCTTTTGATTTACATCCTCTGGTTTTAGAAGATATTGTCAACATGGTAGAACGTCCAAAAATTGAGGACTATGAAGATCAATTAGTGATTATTGCCCACATGGTTGTACCTAATAACAATAATGGCAGTTTTTATAGTGAACAAGTAAGTTTAGTTTTAGGGAAATATTATGTATTAACAATACAGGAAGAACCTGAACATGATTGTTTTGATGGAGTGAGGATGAGAATTGATAAAGGTAAAGGGATCATTCGTAGACAAGGTAGCGATTATTTAGCCTATTCTTTATTAGATGCCATTATTGATGGATTTTTCCCGGTTTTAGAACTTTATGGTGAACGCATTGATGAGTTAGAGGAAGAAGTAATCGTTAATCCTAATCAAAAAACATTGCAAAAAATATATCAAGTTAGGCGGGAATTATTACAACTTCGTCGCGCAATTTGGCCTCAAAGAGACGCAATTAATTCTTTAATTAGAGACGGTAGTGAATTAATTAGTGATGATGTGAGAATCTATCTGCGAGACTGTTATGATCATGCAGTCCAAGTTATGGATATAGTGGAAACTTATCGAGAATTAGTAGCTGGATTAATGGATGTCTATTTATCAGCAATTAGTAATAAAATGAATGAAATTATGAAACTGCTAACGGTGGTTTCTTCGATTTTTATTCCTTTGACTTTTATTGCCGGGGTATATGGAATGAATTTCAATACCGAAAAATCACCCCACAATATGCCTGAATTAAATTGGTATTGGGGCTACCCCCTATGTTTGGGAGTAATGGCGTTAGTTGCGATAAGTTTACTATACTTTTTTTGGCGACGGGGTTGGTTGACTAATTCTGTTAATTTCCAAAGAGACTTTTACCGCTAGATTCCATAAAAATTCATCAAAATTCATAAATAAAATAGAGACGTTTTAGGGAACATCTCTAAGTGGTAAATGGAATTAAATAACGGGTGCGGCTGTAAATATGAACCACAACAACAAAGCTAACATCAAGACACCGATTTTAACCAGCAGGTATGTATAAGCATGAGGGATAAGAAAATCTTGGGTCGTCATATTCCACCTCTATTTACTAGCGGTTAACTAGTTATTTATTAAATCTATTTTCTTACACTCCTATTATTGCTTAAAAATGGGTGAGAAACAGACTTGAGTTATATTTCGTTAATATTTCTTAGCTTTATTTTGGATTGTCCTATGGCTTGATTACCTAATTGTTGAATTTTTGGCCAATGGGATCTTAGGCTGAGTCATATTTTCTGATTCTAGGCTGGAGAGGGCTAGAAGCCCATTCCACAACGATTATGGGCAGATTTGATCTCAATGAGTTATGGGCGGGCTAGAAGCCCACCCTACAAGGATTATGGGCAGATTTTGATCTCAATGAGTTATGGGCGGGCTAGAAGCCCACTCCACCATAGGAAAGCCCACCCATTTACCTATTTATGCGGATGGCACATCAATTAAAATGTTGCCCTCTTCGACGCGCAGGGGAAATACTGGCAGGGTTTTTTCTGGGGAAACCATTGAAAGTAATTTACCTACTACGGGTGGAAATGGACACCAAGTTTTGACTTCACCGTTACCCAAGTCAAAAGCACTACGATGAAAGGGGCAAACTATCGCCCCATTTTCGATTTTCCCTTTTTTTAAGGACATTTTCAAGTGTGGGCAGGTATTATCTACAGCATAAAACTGATTTTCGTGATTTAAAAGTAGGATTTGGCGATCGCCTACTTTTACCACTTCTCGCGCACCAGTAGCTAGTGCATTAGCAGCTAAAACTTGAGTCCAAGCCATGATCTTCTCCTGATTTTGTGATTTTATAAACCCGTTCTTAGTTTCTCGCAATTTTGCTCTGTGCGATCGCCAATCTTGATAATTTAGATTTCTACAAACTCGATAGTTTCCACAAAGTTTAAAATAGTTTGTTTCATTTTCTCAGCTTCTTCTTTCACCGAACCGAGTGTTTCACCATTTAAAAGACTGCGTTGGCTACTAACTATATACAAACATTCACTATTGACAAAGGACAATAATCCTCTATAGGTATCTGACTTAATCCCATGACCATTAGTTTCCTGTTGAGAAATAGTTGCACCAGGGATATTTAATACTACATAGTAGTATCTTTTTAAAGGCTCTTGCCAATATTCTCTATGTCTAACTTCAGCATTTGGCACATTAGAAATAATCGTCTGGGGGACATATTCATTGATAATAACTTCATGGAGATAGGCTTCATATCCTTGAGTTTTGATCTCCTTAATCTCTTCTAGAGACAGAGGATAATAATCAATTCTCAATAAAGTTCCCAGATCATCAGAAAAGCTCACCATTCCTTCATCTGTTTGAATTTTTCCTCCCTGTTCAGAATCGAGAGGAATAGGAACTGTAAAATTCCCCAAAGGTGACTGATAAAATTGTTCACCAGATTCATTGAATATTATTGATTCAAATTCTTCATCTAAATATTCTCCGTCATCTCCTTCTTGGACTGCGGCAATTACCTCTTCAATAATTTCCTCTGCTTCTTCATCTTCCAATTCTAAGGCTATTTGTAGTTGTTTAAGATAAGTCTTTTTATCAGCAGGAATAATCAAATCTTCAGCATCTAAAAGCATAATCCCCCCAGCCGCAAAACCATCTAATACTACCTCCTCAGAAATAGCAGCATTAGCAGCATTAAATAAAGATCCTAATCCAGCATCTTCAGCAAGTTCTATGAGTGTATCCACGGTTTCTAACATTTGTTCTTCTGAGTATTCGTCAAAAATCTCAAATTCCCAGAGAATATCGGCTATAATTTCTCCATTTATATCTTCAAGGCCTACATCAACTGCTGTTGTAATTACAGCAATTGCTACTACCGCTTCTTCTGGATTCAATGATGCGGCTATTTTCTCTTTTGATTTGAAAATATAGTCATACTTCGTCATAATTTCTAGCTCCTTGATCAATGTTCTGTTTTTACTTAATTACCTGGTTGGGAAATCCGGGTTTCAATATCTTCTAATGTTCGTAATAATAGACTATTTGCCTGTAATTGCCAACCCCACTTTTGAATTTTAAAAGCCGCTACAGTCCCCCCTATAGCTGCTAATAAGCCTATGGATTGATTTAGAGAAATTCCCAATAGCAAACCCAAACCAGCAATTCCCCAAAATGGTAAGGCCACCACTTGTCTTTGCTCCTCTACAATTTCTGCAATTTTACTAGATGGCATTGTACCTAATAACGCTGCTTTTAATTGCCGTTGTTCTGCTAATGATAACGATAAACTAATCCGACGGCGGAGTTTTTCCATTTTCCGGGCATCAGTGCTATACTCCGTTAGTTCATCTTCTGCCATTTTTACCCATCGTTCTAATTGTGACATAGTAGATTCAACCTGATTCCTGGACTACAGCTATTATTATTAATAATATTCTACATTTGTACTCAAATACCAAGGGATCATAGGGAAAATGAAAAACTTTTCCAGAAAAGAGATTTACCAGGGGAGTTCTGCCACAAAAACATTCTCTAAGTATAATAGTATTGAACTGCTGCTATTTCAAAAACTGCCAAAATCACAGATAACATGAACAAAACTTGGTTTCGATTGGGAATTATCGGCATATTTATCTTTTCATTCAGTTTACGTTTTTGGGGACTAAGCCAATTTAATACTTTAGTATTTGATGAAGTGTACTTTGCCAAATTTGGTAATAACTATCTGACGCACACACCATTTTTTAATGCTCACCCTCCCCTCAGTCAATATTTGATTGGCTTGGGTATTTGGATTAGTAATCATATTCCCCTAGTCCGAGAAACTGATGTAAATAGTCTCACAGGTTCTTTATTATCCCCTGGGAGTTATCGCTGGTTAAATGCTCTGACAGGTTCATTTATTCCTGTAGTCGTGACTTTATTAACTTATCAAGTAAGTTATCGTTATCGTTTGGCTTTATTGGCAGGATTTTTTACAGCTTGTGACGGATTATTTTTAGTAGAATCTCGTTATGCTTTAAGTAATATATATATAGTTATTTTTGGTTTATTAGGACAATGGTTATTATTATTAGCATTGCAGAAGCAAAAACAAAAACGTGGGTTTTGGTTGCTGCTTTCTGGGATAAGTTTTGGTGCTTGCGTGGGAACTAAATGGAATGGTTTATGGTTTCTTGGAGGTGCTTATAGTTTATGGATAGCAGTTTGGATAATTCACTACTTACAGTCTTTTGATTCTACATCTCGTACCCCATTATTTCCTTATTTACACTTTTTTCAAACTTCCCATAATTCCCAGATTATTACTAGAAAAACACCATTACAAAACCTGACAGAAATAAATATTTGGCAGATGTTTTCCTATTTAGGAATTATTCCCGCAGTTGTTTATAGTTTGATTTGGATTCCTCATCTCCAACTTGATCAAAGATATGGATTTATTGAAGTTCATAAACAAATTTTACAATTTCATCTGCAATTAGGTGGTAATAGTCCTAACATTCATCCTTATTGTGCTGCATGGTATAAATGGCCATTATTAACCCGGCCAATGGCTTATTATTATCAAACTGCTCAAAGTATTCATGATCCCTTACCTGTATTTGGACCACCTTTACCTGATGGTACTGGTAAGATAATTTATGATGTTCATGCTATGGGTAATCCATTTTTATGGTGGTTTGGTTTAGCTGCTATGATATTTTTAATTGGTATGGTGATCATCAACATGACTATGCCAGGAATAGAAAAAAAGCTAGTATTTATCCCGAAAAATCTCAGCATTGATACTTGGATTGGTCTATTTTTAATTATAAATTATGGAGCTAATTTGCTCCCTTGGGTAAAGGTAACAAGATGTACTTTTATCTATCATTATATGTGTGCCGTAATCTTTACATTCATAGCCATTGCTTGGTTTGTAGATCAATGTTTACTCAGTTATTATCGCACATTGCGGTTTTTAGGTGTAACTATAACTTTTATAATTATAGCGGCCTTCATTTTCTGGATACCTATTTATCTAGGTTTACCCCTCTCTCCTGATGATTATAGAATGCGGATGTGGTTTAATTCTTGGATTTGATAGAAATACCTAATAAGTCAAGTTGCTAGTTATCTATTTGAGGCTGGTAATGGGTAATTGGTGAGTAATTTTCTGTTTTCATCCTGTTGATTCTTTAATCTTGGATATTATCTCGACCTTGCTCGATAACCACCTGATTATGACATTTTCCCTAACTAGCAACTTACGTTAATATGAATTTTATCTGGGTTTATCTGTAGTCAATTATTCTGGCAATATTATTCTATTTGGTATTGCTTAATATAAATATACAAAGACTGTAGCTTTGATCAGCTTAACTTTTACATTTCTTATCTATATATTAGGTGACAAACAGTTAAATTGTGTAAGAATAGAGGTCAAGAGCGATTGTACCTATCAACAGTACCACTGTCAAAGGTACTAAATTAAAAAAAATTTTATAGGTGTGGGAAATTTAGATGCAATCTACATATTTTATACTCCAAAATCATGGAAGGAAGGATTTATGGATATCAATGTTAAGCAACAGCATATTAATATCACAAGCTTAAAAGAAGCGCAAATACATTTGATTAGTGAAATTCAACCCCATGGGATTTTGTTAGTCTTACAAGAGCCAGATTTACAAATATTACAAATTAGTGAAAATACTTTTAATACTTTTGGCATATCCCCAGAAGATATGGTACAAGAGGAATTAGAAGATTTACTAGATCCTTACCAAATACAAAAAATCAAATTTTGGTTATCAGAAGAAAATCTAGATTTTATTAACCCTACAAAAATTTGGGTCAGGAAACAAGGAGATGAATATACAATATTTGATGCCACTTTTTATCGAAATTCTCAAGGGTTTTTAATCTTAGAATTAGAACCTACAGCATCTCAAGAGAATATTCCCTTTTTAAGTTTTTATCATTTAGCTCAAGCCTCAATTAATCGCTTAGAAAAAACTAAAAGCCTCTGTGATTTTAGTCAAATCATTGTTCAAGAAATCCGCAAAATAACCGGATTTGACAGAGTAATGTTATATAAATTCTGTGATGATGGACATGGTTCTGTAATTGCTGAAGAAAAAATAGATAGTTTAGAGTCTTATTTAGGATTACATTATCCAGAATCAGATATTCCTCAGCCAGCACGACAATTATTTCTCGAAAATTCCGTTAGAGTTATTCCCGATACAAACGTTCAATCATCAGTAGAAATTTTCCCTAAAATTAACCCAGTTAGCGGAAAACCCATTGATTTAACTAATTCCATTCTCAGAAGTGCTGCACCATGTCATATAGAATATTTACATAATATGGGTGTAGGTGCATCTTTGACAATCTCCTTAATTAAGGATCACAAACTTTGGGGTTTAATTGCTTGTCATCATCAATCACCCAAATATATTTCCTACGAAATACGGAAAGCTTGTGAATTTTTAGGAAGAATTATATTTTCAGAAATTTCTGGCAAAGAAGAAACAGAAGATTACAAATATCAGATAAATTTGAAACAAGTTCAATCCCAATTGGTTGAATATATGTCTCAAGAACAGAACTTTATTGATGGTTTAGTCAAAAATCAAATAAATCTGCTAGATTTAACTAATGCAGGGGGAGCAGCAGTTTATTTTGGCGGAAAATATACTCTAATTGGTAATACTCCTCCAGCAGAGGAACTGAATTTTTTAGTAGCATGGCTGAAAAATAATGTTAAAGATGAGGTATTTTCCACAAATTCCTTAGCTGAGATCTATCCAGATGCGATTAGCTTGAAAAACGTCGCTAGTGGGTTATTAGCTATTCCCATTTCTCAGAAAAATTATCTATTGTGGTTTCGACCAGAAATAATTCAAACTGTAAATTGGGGTGGGAATCCCCATCAAGCTTTTTCAGTTGATGAATCTGAGGGAAATGTCCGGTTGTGTCCGCGTAAATCATTTGATTTATGGAAAGAAATAGTTCAATTAACATCTTTACCCTGGCAAAATGTAGAAATTAAAGCTGCATTGGAATTACGAAAATCCATCATCAATATTGTCATCCGTCAAGCTGATGAATTAGCCGAATTAGCTGAAAATTTACAACGTTCTAATGCAGAATTGAGAAAATTTGCCTATGTCGCTTCCCATGATTTGCAAGAACCATTAAATCAAGTAGCCAATTATGTGCAACTTTTGGAAATGCGCTATGCAGCAACAATAGACGCAGATGCAAAGGAGTTTATTAGTTATGTTGTCGAAGGAGTCAGTTTAATGCAGACCTTAATTGATGACGTACTCGCATACTCCCAGGTAGATACATTAGGAATTGCTTTTCAAGTTACCGAGGTAGAAACAGTTTTAAATCGGGCTTTGAAGAATTTACGTCAACGGATTAGGGAAACTGGTGCAATCATTACCCATGATCCCTTACCTACGGTCATGGCCGATGAAACACAATTAATCCAGCTATTTTTGAACCTCATTGGTAACGCTATCAAATTCCACAGTAGTCAACCACCAAAAATTCATATTGGTGCGGAAAGATTAGAAGATGAATGGTTATTCTCAATTCAGGATAACGGCATTGGTCTAGATCCGCAATTTAGCGATCGCATTTTTATCATATTTCAACGTTTACACACTAGAGATGAATATCCCGGTACAGGAATGGGTTTAGCTATTTGTAAAAAAATCATTGAATGTCATCGAGGACGGATCTGGGTAGAATCACAACTGGGTCAAGGTGCAACTTTTTACTTTACAATTCCCGTTAGAGGTTGTGATCGTGAGCGTTAAAATGGCAGAAATACACAAAATAATCTTTTTAGTGGAGGACAATAAAGCTGATGTTCGTCTCATTCAAGAAGCATTAAAAACCAGTTCATTACCTCACCAAGTAGTTACAGTTAGAGATGGTGTAGAAGCTATAAATTATCTCCGTCAAGAAGGAGAATATGCTAACACACAACGACCTGATTTAATTTTATTAGATTTGAATTTACCCAGAAAAGATGGGAGAGAAGTATTAGCAGAAATTAAATCTGATCCTCGACTAAGACGCATTCCTGTCATAGTATTAACCACTTCAAAAAATGAAGATGATATTTTCGATAGTTACGACTTACACGCTAACTGCTATATTACCAAACCTCGTAATCTGAGTCAGCTATTCCAAATCATCCAGAGTATTGAGGGATTTTGGTTTTCTACCGCGACTTTACCATTAGAATAAAACTATAGCAGGAGTCAGGAATAAAAGTCTTTTGCTATATGGCTTTTACCGGAAATTTTGTCTCTCCGGTGCATAAAGCTATATTTGATATATCCTTGAAAACTCATCTAATAAAAGTTTATTTTACTCAGAACTCATCAGAGTCAAACCAGAAAATGATTACTACAACTTCCACACTAAAAATCCTATTAATTGAAGATAACTTAGCAGAAGCTAGGTTATTACAAGAGTTTATTAAACTCACAAAATCTCAAAATTTCAGTTTAGTTCATGTTCAAAAACTCCAGGAGGGAATCAACAAATTAAACAACGAAAAATACGACGTAATTTTGTTAGATCTAACTCTTCCCGATAGTCAAGGATTATCTTCCATACCCCAGTTACTCCAGCAAAATCCTAGTATTCCCATCATAGTTCTGACGAACACAAATGATGAAGAATTAGCCATTGAAGCAGTGAAACAGGGAGCGCAGGATTATCTAGTTAAAAGGCACGTTAATCCAGATATATTGGTGCGTTCCTGTAGATATGCTATAGAACGTAAACGATTTTTAGAACAATTACATGAAGTTAATCAAACATTAGCAACTCAAGTTGAAGAAAGAACCACACAACTTTTAAAATCCCAAGAAAGTAATCAGCTTAAATCTGAATTTGTTTCCATGCTTTCCCATGATATTCGTAATCCCTTGAATACCATTCTCTTAGCAATTCGATTACTACAAAAGCGTGATCAAGAATTAACAAATGATGGCAAAATAAATCATTTGCAACTTATTAGTTCTGCGATTAAAAATGTCTACAATTTATTAGATGAAGCTTCAATAATTGGTAAATCTGATGCAGGTAAATTATCCTATCAACCACAGATACTCGATTTAGAAAAATTATGCTATGAATTAGTAGAACAATCTCAATTATTGGCTCAAGAAAAACAGTTGAGTGTAATTTTTACCAGTTCTGAACACTGTTTTGAATTTTTGGGAGATGAAACATTATTAAAGCATATTGTCGGTAATTTACTCAATAATGCCATTAAATATTCAAGTATTGGCGGGACAATTTTATTGGAAATAATTAAACAGGAAAAATCCGTAATTTTGAGATTTCAAGATCAGGGAATTGGGATTACAGAATCAGACCAAAAACAAGTATTTCAACCATTTCATCGAGGAGAAAATATAGGAATAATTCCTGGTAGTGGTTTAGGATTAACAATTGTCAAACAGTGCGTTGAAGTACACGGGGGTGAGATTACAGTTAATAGTCAAGTGGGAGTTGGTTCAACTTTTACCGTGAGTTTGCCAATAAAATAGCCAAAACTATAATTTCTTGCCATAATTCGGGGATATGAATAGCTGAATCATTACATTTTAGGATAGGCAAAATGCCTATCTTAAAACGTTTTAACGATTCAAAAATCTAGCCTAACAACTCAATATTAGAAAAGATAAAATCTTGAATAGAAAGACTGTTGGCTATTTCCGTGCGAATTTCCCGACGGTTGAGAATATAATAATTACCTACTTTTTCATATTCATCAGTAAAATCGCTTTTTCCGCCCTTTTGTGCGCCGGTTTCTGGGTCATGGTACACAGAATTATAAGTATGAGAAAGATATCCTGCCCCTGTATCATGACTGGTAAAGGTGTCAATAGTCACAAAAGTACCGTGAATTAAACGGTGAACGTGGCAAACTTCATTGTTACGCACTTTGTATTTATCTCCTTCTGACTTACCACCAACAAAAATTTCTACCGCGCCAGTTGCGTCCGTGCTACCATATCTAAAAGTATTTGCGCCGTGAGTTTGTGCAAAAGGACGACGCACACGGTGAACAGCGATTTCCCAGGCCTGACCGTGAATAGCTTTTTTAGCGGCTTCGTCCTCGACATTGAGAACTTCAGCTTTGAGACTGGCATCAATTCGGACTTGACCTGTGATCACTTGGCCATCATACTTATAAGTAATATCTGCGGTATAACCGGGGAAATTTTCATCCCAGGTATAACGGTTTTCGTAAGCAGCCTGAAAAAGTTCTTGAGCAGAGATTTGAGTGACTGTCATGGGGAAAAATCCTCTATAGGAAGTGAAAATAGCATTTTATTCTTGCTGGTATTAGCATAGAAGTAATTATCAAGGTTCGCATAGTCCCCAAATGGGTACACTTATGGCTAAAACACTCCACGCCATTTTCCAGGCGATCGCTAATGTCCAAAATGAGCAAGAATTAAAACTAGCTTTAATGGATACCATTGGCGAACATTTTGCGGTTCAACATTGGGGTATTAATCTCCTAGATTACCAGTTAAATACTAAAATCAAAATTCCCGAAATTCCCGCTGTTTGCTTAGAAGCTAATCCCATTGGGCGTTATGTTATGGAACGTCACGCTCCCACCCATGAACAGTTAATTTTATCTCCTGAAGATTGGAAAAATTACTGTACTCGTCACGAGCACGTAATGACTGGTCCGATAGTTTGTGATGGTCAATTAGTGGGGACTTTAAATTTTGCCCGTGACCCCGGAAATCTGCCTTTTGATAGTAATGATTTAGCTGATTTAAGTGCAGTTTGTCTGCATTTGTCGGCTAAAATTGCCACATTACGGGTACAATCAAAAACCTTTTTATCTGTGGATAATTGTCCCTTAACAGCGCGAGAATTAGAAATTGCCACGTTAGTAGCTCAAGGTTTCACTAATGGCGAAATTGCAGCTAAATTATGGATTACTCAAAATTCTGTTAAACAGGCTTTAAAAAGAATGTTCCGTAAATTAGAAGTTTCTACCCGTGCGGAAATGGTGGCCAAAATAGATCCCCAACTTCTTAAATAATTATTAAATAAATTCGGAATCTATAAGGATTGAGAATCAAGTGAGTTGTATTCATATTAAGTGATCAATCAAATCTAATAGATATTAGTTATTTATTTATGCACAAGTTATTCTCTGGAGCTTTAAGCACAGAAAAATTAGTCGTAAAAATCAAAAATTTACATCCATCTTTAGTAGGATTAAAACTGGTACAGATGTCAGATTTTCATTATGCTGATGGTCTATTATCAGAGAAAATGTTAACAGAAGCGATCGCAATTAGTAATGCAGTCAACCCAGACCTAGTAATTTTAACTGGTGACTATGTGAACACAAAAGCAAAACCAATTCATCAATTAGCACCAAAACTGAAAAATCTCCAAAGTCGCCATGGTGTCTATGCTATTCTGGGAAATCATGATATAGCTTTTCCCAGTTCCCAACCAGAAATTACAGATGCTTTAACCAAGGTCGGGATTAAAGTTCTTTGGAATCAAATTGCTTATCCCTTGGGAAACAAATTACCCCTAGTCGGATTAGCAGATGTTTATTCACGAGAATTTAACCCAGAACCAATCATGAACCAACTTGATTCTACTATACCTTGTATTGTCCTATCCCATAACCCAGATACAGCAGAAATACTGCAAAAATGGCGAGTAGATTTACAATTATCTGGTCATACTCACGGGGGACAAATTGTTATTCCCGGTCTAGGACCAGCAATAATTTACTACACAAAAATATTGAAAAAAATCCCCAGAAAAATTAGCCGCAAACTACCATTTTTACGGAAAAGCAATTCCATATTACACCATTGGCAATGGTCAGAAGGTTTACATCAAATAGGAAATAATCAATTATATGTAAATCGTGGTTTAGGAACTTATTTCCCAGGGCGGTTATTTTGTCCGCCAGAAGTTACTATTATTACCTTAGATGTCCCTTAATCTATTTCTGGCTTTGCGTCTTTGCTCCTTGGCGCGAAATAAAAACAATATAGTACAATAGGGAATTAGCATCAATTTGTAATTTATTATGTCTGCTACGCCCCTTGTATCTCAAGTAGATTCACCTAACTCCGTAAAATCTGAACTTCTTCCTCCTCTCCTGGGCGCTTCGGTAACGGAGTTAACCGCTTGGGTACAGCAACAGGGACAGCCCAGTTATCGGGGTAAGCAATTGCATGATTGGATATATAATAAGGGAGCGCGTTCCCTGGCTGATATTTCTGTATTCCCTAAAAATTGGCGTTCCCAAGTGGCAGATATTCCCATAGGCCGTTCTTCTCTACATTACCGCTCTGTGGCCCCTGATGATACGGTTAAATATCTGCTGAAATTGGCTGACGGGGAAATTGTGGAAACTGTGGGTATTCCCAGCGATAAACGCTTAACTGTCTGTGTTTCTACTCAAGTGGGTTGTCCCATGGGCTGTGATTTCTGCGCTACTGGTAAAGGTGGTTATAAGCGCAATCTGACCCGTGGGGAAATTGTTGATCAAGTCCTCACTGTTCAAGAAGATTTTCAAGAACGGGTTAGTAATGTGGTATTTATGGGCATGGGTGAACCGTTGTTAAATACGGAAAATGTGATTTTAGCAATTAAATCTATTAATCAAGATGTGGGCATTGGTGCGCGATCGCTTACACTATCTACTGTAGGCATCCCCTCACGTATTCGTCAAGTAGCCGCACACCAATTACAAATTACCCTCGCTGTCAGTCTCCATGCACCTAACCAAGCATTACGGGAACAACTCATTCCCAGCGCCAAACCTTACCCCATAGAAGACTTACTCGCAGAATGTCGAGAATATGTGGAAATAACCGGACGTAGAGTAACTTTTGAATATATTCTTCTGGCTGGAGTCAATGATTTACCTGAACACGCTTTGGAATTATCAAAACGGTTACGAGGCTTTCAAAGTCATGTGAATTTGATTCCTTATAATCCCATTCAAGAAGTAGATTATAAAAGACCCAACCGCGACAGAATAGAAGCTTTTGTTAACGTTCTTCAACAACAGAATACCGCCGTTAGTGTGCGTTATTCTCGCGGTTTAGAAGCTGACGCTGCTTGTGGACAATTGAGAACAATTAAAAGGTAATATCATGTCTGGTCTAACACTTATCATATCTGTTGAGGCTGGTAATGGGTAATTGGTAATTGGTAATTGGGAAAAGGCAATACAATGATGAACTATATCGTCAGTGATTGAGCGGACATGATAAGCTGTTACGTACCTGAATTGTATAATCCTAAAATGGTTAAATCTTGTAGGGTGGGCATCTTGCCCGCCAGACTTATACAAATTAAATACACAACAGCTTATAATTTATCATTAAAATTGTCAAAAATTGTCATTAAAATTGTGAGAAAATTGTCAATTATTTCCTAGCATAAATACCTGGTGCATAAGCCTCAATGACTTTACCAGTGCGAGTGCAAGTTATCATCAGGTAGTCGCAACTAGGGCATTGTGTCCGCGTAATTTGACTATCAGCAATATAGTGACGTTCAGCCGCACTACCGCAATTTGGGCAATGAATCTTTTGTGATACTTGCATTTTTAAAACCCTGAAATTAATAATTTTTGATTTGAGAAAAATTAACAAAAATTGACAAAAAATGTTTGATTGTCCTGAACTTGATATCTTTTATTATCTTAAACCTGATAATTATTATCATCATGCTTCAGATATATAAATTTACTTTAGATGTCACTTTTTTAGATTAGCTTTAGATTCGCGGTGATCCCTATGGTGTAATCCTTGAGATAGTCTTGTTTATTTTTTGGGAAAAAATGAGTTATTTTCCCATTCAAGCGTTACCAGATGGAAAAAACTGTAATCAAAATCACAAAATTGGTAGTTTTATATTTAATTAATCTTTGTTCCCTATTCCCTGTAACCTGTAACCTCTTCCCTGTTCCCTGTTCCCTTGTCATAACGACAATTTTTAACGCTACTTACTTAACTATGAATAAAAAAGTAGGTAGTCATAGCAAAAGCTACCACTATAACAAATTTTCGCACCAAACCGGGTTCTAATTGGCGAGCAAAATGAGCGCACAAATAACCACCTAAAGAACCTCCGACTGCCATGATAATAACTTGATGCCAAGCAATCAAATTAGCGAACATAAAGGGAATAATTGCCACACCATTAATACAACTTCCTAACCAGCTTTTAAAAGCATTGATAGCGTGAATATTTTTAATACCTAAAAAGGTTAATGTTGCTAACATTAAAATGCCTATACCAGCACCAAAAAAACCACCATAAATAGAGATTAGCAATTGAGAAATTAGCAGCATAAACAAAGGTGGGGTTGCAGAAAAATCATTTCTAGTCCTAAGTTGCAGCCAGCTTTTCAAAGAATCACTAAATGTAAATATCAAGGTTGCTGATAGTAACAAATAGGGTAGCATCTTTTTAAATACATCCGGTGATGTATATAATAAAGCCACTGAACCAATAACACCACCAACTAAACTTGTGCCAGTCAGTAGTAATAATTGTCGTTTTTCGATACTCAAATCTCGACGATAAGCCCCCGCACTGGCTATAGCTGCTATCCACAGAGCAGTATTATTAGTAGCATTAGCAGTAATTGGTGCGACACCTGTAAATATCAGAGTCGGAAATGTAATAAAACTACCACCACCCGCTACAGCATTTAGTCCACCGGCAATAAAGGCCGTACTGAAGAGAAGTAAGCTATGAATGAAGGTTAGATCTTGCGGCATTTTTTGTAATTAATAAACCTAGTTATACTGTTTTACAGTAAAATACCGCAAGTTTATGAAATCATCATTGTTTAAAATCTTGTTAAAATTCCGCTTTTTATTTGTATTACGTCTTATTCTAGCGTTAATATAGAAGATGATATATCTATTACCAAACGTCTGTTTTTCAACCATTTACGACCAAGTAAAATTTCCGGTAATCCTTGTCCCACATGAACAGGAATATCAAAATATTGTCCATCAATTTGCACTTTTCCTAAATAGATGTCAAATTCCGCATCACCCTGGGCTGTTACCATTGTTTGTTGTTCTAAATATATCCAACCAAGTGCTTCTATGTCCTGGTTATTAATTGCTAACCACCAAGAAAACCCAGTATCTAAAAGAGCTTCTACTGATAGTTCTAATCCATCAGCAGCTATTAAATTTATGTCAAAAAATAACTCATCCTCATCACCAAATTTACCATCAATCATATTTTACCACACACTCCAGTTTCATTAATTCGGAAAACGTGCAGTTTGACATTTGGGTATTTCTGATGTGCTTGTTGTGCGGCTAATAAGGGATCTTCATTAATAAAATATTCACGGCTATTTGGCTCAATTGCTATATACCAGTTATAGTGAGTTTTAATTAGTTCTGGTTTTAACTGCTCAAAAATTATTTTACATTCTTGAGATAATTTTTCCCGTTCAGCTTGCCATTGCGTCTTCTGTTCTTGATTCCATTGAATTTCGGGGAAGATTCTTCCTCTGCGGACTATATGAGTAGATTTTGTTTCTGGCATAGCTTTGTTTTGTAATAATGAATTTATTTCCAATTGATATGTTGTAATTTACAAGCTGAAAAATTCGTAATTGATAATTCTTAAAATTACAAATTACGAATTTTTAATTACCTATGCTGTTACTTTAGCTAGTGCTTTTTCTACGGCTTTTAATGCTGCGTTGATTTCTACCTCTGTCACAGTCAGAGGAGGCACAAACCGGACAACTTTGGGACCTGCGGGAACAAGTAATAAACCTGCTTCCATAGCAGCTTTGACAATTTCCGCCGCAGTTAAGGGAATATCCGCTTTGATTTCCATGCCGTTGATTAAACCCCAACCGCGCACTTCTGTGATATACTGGGGATATTTAAGAGCGATCGCTTTTAATCCTTCTCGTAAATGTGCGCCCTGTTCTGTAACATTCTGTAAAATATTCTCTTTTTCCAAGGTCTCACAAACACTCAGCGCCACACCACAAGCAAAGGGATTACCACCAAAGGTACTTGCGTGTTCTCCTGGTTGGAAAATATCACAGAATTTCTTACTCATCATCGCACCAATGGGAATACCACCGCCCAAACCCTTGGCGCTGGTGAAAATATCCGGTTCTACTCCCAAATGTTCATAACCCCATAATTTACCACTGCGTCCCATACCTACCTGCACTTCGTCGAAAATCAACAAAATACCGGTTTCATCACAAATCTCCCGCAATCGCTTAAAATAGGCAATATCTCCAGGACGAACTCCACCCTCACCTTGTAATGGTTCAATTAAAATAGCTGCAACACGATAATTACCTTCATCTAATTCGGTAACAGCAGCCTCAACTGCTCTAATATCGTTATAATTGACATAATGGAAACCAGGAACTAAAGGATCAAAGTGCTTTTGATACTTGGGTTGTCCGGTAGCGGTAACGGTTGCTAAGGTTCGCCCGTGAAAACTCGCATGGGCGGTTAAAATAATCGGGTTAGCAATCTCTAAAACCGTGTGTCCATATTTACGAGCTAGTTTAATAGCTGCTTCATTAGCTTCAGCACCAGAATTGCAGAAAAATACTCTATCTGCACAAGAATGATCAACAATCCATTTAGCTAATTGACCTTGTTCGGGAATATAGTACAAATTAGAGACATGATGCAGTTTTTGAATTTGTCTAGTTACGGCTTCTACCATTGCTGGATGAGCGTGTCCTAGAGTACAAGTGGCTATTCCCGCGACAAAATCCAGATACTCGTTACCTTGGGTATCCCAAACACGACAACCAGCGCCCCGTTCTAAAGCTAAAGGAAACCGTCCGTAAGTGGACATGACGACTTGATTGAAGCTATCTGCACTAAAGGGGATGTTTGAAGGGATTGTAGGCTGCTCAACTAGACTTTGGATACTCACTACCGCACCTCCTGAAAATTTTTATTTTAATAGATATTTACCAGATTAACGCGAGAAAAGGTTGGTTTTAATGAAGATAATTAATTATTGCAAATTAGGACGTACACAAGCGTCAGATATCAAAAATTTGGTTATTTACATAAGTAGGTTGGTGTTAAAAATTGTCGTTATGACAAGGGAACAGGGAACAGGGAACGGGGAACAGGTTTTGTTCTTTATCGAACCACAGAGGACACAGAGGACACAGAGAAAATATCAAAATTATCTGCGTTTATCTGCGTTCATTTGCGTTTAATTTTTGATATTTCATCCTGTACATCTTTTAATCCTGGTTATCCTGATTCAGACAAATTCTTTTTTTATCGAACCACAGAGAACACAGAGAAAAAATATGGGTAATGATGATATTATAATCATAACCTAAAATTTCATGATTGAACATTACACATCATGCAAGAAAATAACATCAAAGAAATTATTTTTCTAGTTGAAGAAGATGATGAAGGTGGTTATATTGCTCAAGCAATTAATCAATCAATTTTTACTCAAGCTGATACTCTTCCAGAGTTACGAGAATTAATCAAGGATGCTGTTCATTGTCATTATCCTAATGTCCAAAATCGTCCTCAATTAATTCGTTTACATATTGTTAAATATGAGATAATTGCTTCATGAAATTACCTAGAGATTTATCAGGATCAGCACTTACTAAAGCTTTAAGTAAATTAGGATATGTGATTGATCATCAAACAGGTAGTCATATTCGCTTAACTACTCAAGAAAATGGTGAACATCATATTACTATTCCTAATCATAGTCCTATGAAAATCGGAACTCTGAGCGCAATTTTACGAGATGTAGAAAATCATTTTAATTTGACTCGTGAAGAATGTGTAAATCTATTATTTTACAACTGAAAACACACAGACAAATTCCTCATCCTGAAAATCCTTTAATCCTGGTTATCCTGATTCTGACAATTTCTTTTTTTTATCGAACCACAGAGGACACAGAGAACACAGAGAAAATGTCAAAATTATCTGCGTTTATTTGCGTTTATTTGCGTTTAATTTTTGATATTTCATCCTGAAAATCCTCAAATCCTGGTTATCCTGATTCAGACAATTTCTTTTTTTTATCGAACCACAGAGAACACAGAGGACACAGAGAAAATGTCAAAA
>NZ_KE384633.1:23991-29275 GCF_000426905.1 Dolichospermum circinale AWQC131C | reverse complement strand
TGCGTTTAATTTTTGATATTTCATCCTGAAAATCCTTTAATCCTGGTTATCCTGATTCTGACATTTCTCTAATTATTTTCATTGTTTCCACACTCACGGTACAAACTCTCATTAATAAATCTATTACCTGTTCTTTATAATCTGCGAAACGATAGGTATTGAATTTTTCCGCAATGGTGGGATCTTTTGGTTTTTTCTCTTTATATTGATCTAATATCCATTCTAATGCACTACGATTACCTAACATATATTCCCACGCGATTTTAGGAATGTTTGATAATGTGGTGACATCATCTAAGATGATATTATCTTTGGTTTTATCTGCTTTTAGTTTCGGTTTGGGTGTTTTTTGGTTATCTTTTAAGGGAATATCAACACGGGTTAGGTTATAAGGTGTAACTGTTTCATAGTTAATATGAATTTCCATGAGTTGTTTTCCCCAATTAACCCATTTTCGGAAGTTTTCATAATAGGGTAAGCGGGGAAAGTCGCGTTTTAGGTTGAGTTCGTATTTGGTGCGATAAGCTGGGTTATGTAGGACTGCGTAGGTATAATGAAAGATGTCTATTTTGGTAATTGTTTCATCTTGGTAATGGGTTTGAATTTGTTTTAGTCCCCAGTCGGTTATATTATCAATGCGTTTTCCTTCTTTGTCGTAACGGTAGAGGGAAAAACATTGAGAATCTCCTGTTAAATGTAAATCAATGATTGTGTTACTACCTAAACAATGAAATGGTTTTGTATTCCCTAATGCTGAAAAAGCTATATATTTATTTTCTGCATCCTTTTTATTTAAAATATCAAACCATTGATAAGTTCTACCGTTGAAATGTCTATCAAAATAAAGTTGTTCTTTATAAAATGGTCTATATAAACTTGGTTTAATACTATTTTTATCAAATTGTTTTTGTATTTTTCGTTTAAAGTAGCTTTTTAAATCTTCGTCCCATTTTATTTGTTGTGAAAGTTCTGCTTCCGGTTGTTTATCAAATTGACTTTGATAAATTTCTACAAAGAATTTCATCTTATTTACTAGAGATTCTTCAGATAAATCATAAACCCATTCATCTCTTTGTGTTGCTACACCTCTAGAAAACAACTTAAATACAGCTTTTTCTCCTTTACCCGCTTTCACATCTTTATCAACTAAAGGTAAAAGACTTTCAAAATCATTATCAGATTGATTGATCCAATTAAATTTTTGATCGGGTTTAATATGATCAAATCCTATTTTCTGAAATTTATTTTCTGCTAAATATCTAATTTTGTTTTCTCGTAATTCATGAATATGAAATGGATGAGAATAAAATATTTTACATCCTTGGGAATTACTATCTTTAATTAAAAAGCAAATAACTATACCAGTCATTGCACTTTCACCAAAAATAGTATGCTTTTCTCCAATAAATATACCATCTTTTCCTGAAATTGATCTGACATTCCCCCCTAAATCAATAATATAAACAAAAGAGAAATCGTCTTGAATAGATTTTCTAAAACCATCAAATGCACGTCCATCTAAAAAAGAAGAATTAGTAATAAAACATATAATACCATTTTTTACTCTATCCGTTGCCCATCTGTAGAAACGGACATACATATCATATAAAATATTTTTATTCTGCGCTTTACTATATTTAATATAAGATTCCTTAATTAACTTATCTATAGCAGTATAATAACGATTAGCATTATTATCATTAAAATTCTCCTGTTTTGCATTATAAGGAGGATTACCAATAATCACAGAAATAATTCTATCATTCTGTCTTTTAATTCTCGCAGTATTCTCCACAGTCATAGCAAACAAATCCAATTGCTTACCCTCAAAAGAGGTATTATCCAAAGTATCCACAAAACAAATATTTTCAAACTCCTCATACACCCCCATTTTCTGCTTATAGGTGTATTCAATATTCAAATTCGCAATATAATAAGGTAAAATAGCCACCTCATTACAATGAATCTCATGTTTATATTTGTGCTGTAAACTATGGGTTGGTAAATAATCAATTAACTCGGTAATAAACGTCCCCGTTCCCGTCGCAGGATCTAAAATTTCTACATCCTTATCCCCTAACAATTTACCAAAATGTTTATGTACTAAAAAATCCACACTTTCAATCATAAACCTAACTATTTCATTAGGGGTATAGACAATACCCAACCTATCCGCAGCTTTGGGATTATATGCTTTATAAAAATTCTCATACAATGCTTTTAAAAACTTCTGTTTTTCTTGATGATTAACAATATTAGCCGCAGTGCGTCTAATTACTGCATAATATCTTTCAATACTTCCTAAGGTATTTCTCTTTAAACTTCCTGTAAAAAAGGTGGAAATTACCCCTTGTAATTCCCGCGCTACGTTATTTTCTTGATGAAATTGTGACTCACTAAATATATTGATAAAAATGTCTTCTGTTAAAATATGTTGGATGATCATTTCCTGAATATCTAACAAAGTAATTTCAGGATTTATGGACTTTTGACAAATATTAAAAAACTTATCTCTGGCGTTTTCAAATAATATATTATTACCCTCTTGACATTTTATCAACTTTCTGAGAGAATCTAAGATAATGGGCAAATCCTGCCTAAATGTATCTATTGCTTCCCGAAAGTCCCGCACTTCAGGACGGACATAATTAATGAAGTTATTAATAATACTATCTACCGCGTCAGCATCGCCCATAGTCACGCGCTGGGTTTCTTGTCCAGATTGAATTAAAACCGCAGTTTGAGAATCTTCAAATAGTATATTACTATCGGGATAACCTTTATTTAATTTTTTTTCTATTTCCTCGTCTAATTTGTCGTATTGGTCTTTACTTTCCCAGTAACCCCAATCTAAACGCAAAGCATCTTTGATTGTCCCGTCGGGATAAACAATTTTCCCATTTGGTAGTTTGTAATCTAGTTCGGGAATGAGGAGAAAATCACGGGGTTTACAATATTCGTTTAAGAGGTTTTGGAAAGCGACGCGAATGGATGTTTCTTTGCGAGAACCACCATATTGAATGATTTTTTCTACTTCCGCTTGGTATTGGGTAACGAGGAGTCTAGACATAGTGGAGGAAATAATAGGGAATATTTATGAATATATTACTAAAATATTACTACAATATTAACCGACCCTAACCCTGTCCTTGTTAAAGGCATAGGATCATGAGATGTTTTCACAAAGCGATCGCTCATATTAGAGTATCATCTATAAATCATCATTTAATTTTAAACTCTTAATTTTTATTAACCTGTGTATTCTACCCTAGAGCAAAAATATCAACGTATTCAAAAAGAGTTAATGGCCGGGGCGCTGGCCTTGGGCTGTATTTTTTTAATTGGCACTTTATGGTATTGTTTGATTGAAGGCTGGTCATGGGAAGACGCAGCTTACATGACTGTAATTACCTTAGCTACCGTCGGTTATGGGGAAACTCACCCCTTGGGTAGTCGCGGTCGTTTGTTTACCATAGCCTTGATTTTCATGGGTGTGGTCAATCTTGGTTATATTGTCAATAGGTTTACAGCCGCAGTCATTGAAGGCTATTTTTTAGAGGGAATTCGACTCCGACAACAAAGGCGTTTAATGGAATCATTATCAGGTCATTATATCATCTGTGGATTTAGCCGCACCGGGCGACAAATTGCTAAGGAATTTCAAGCTGAAGGTGTTTCTTTTGTGGTCATTGACTCAGAAATGGAATCCGCACAAAAAGCTCAGGAACTTGGTTATATTGTTTACCAGGGTGATGCCACTTTAGATGATAGTTTACTCAAAGCTGGTATTCTGAAAGCAATTTGCATTGTAGCCGCTTTACCTTCAGACGCAGAAAATTTATATACCGTCCTATCAGCAAAAACCCTTAATCCTGGTATTCGGGCGATCGCTCGCGCTAGTACAGAAGAATCATTACAAAAATTACAGCGTGGCGGTGCAGATGCCGTAATTTCACCGTATATTACCGGCGGTAAACGTATGGCCGCAGCAGCCCTCAGACCGCAGATTCTCGACTTTGTAGATGGTATTCTCTCCGGTGCAGACCGCCAGTTATATATGGAAGAATTTTTACTAGATATGTCTCAGTGTCCCTTTATTGGTCAAACTCTACAAAAAGCTAAATTGCGATCGCAATCCGGGGCTTTAGTTTTAGCAATTCGTCGCGTTGATGGTAAACTCATTGGTGGACCGACTGGAGACACGGTGTTAATGTCGGGAGATACTTTGATTTGTATGGGTACTGCTGAACAATTACGGGGTTTAAATCAACTTTTGGGTCCTATCAGTTCCCAACCATTACGAAGACCGAAAAATAACTAAAATACTCGTTTTTATTGGCAGAATATAGATTATATTAACCACGAAGACGCGAAGAGCGCGAAGGAAGAGGGAAAAAATAAGTTGCTCGTTAATAGTATAATTACTGCAAATTTTGTATAAGAGGTTACTATACTAAATTTGACAATCCTAGTATGGCTAAATCTTGTGGTGCGGCCATCCTGCCCGCTATAATTATACTTTAAATGTAGTACAGCTTAACTTATAAAAATTATGAAACTAGCTTTCTTTGCGGCTACTATTTTTACCTTCACTTTAGGGTTTTACACTGAAGTCTCTGCTGCACCTGTAAAAACACCTGCTAAAAAACCTGTAACAAATACTAAAACTCCTGCTAAAAAACCTGTAACAAATACTAAAACTCCTGCTAAAAAGCCTGTAACAAATACTAAAACTCCTGCTAAAAAGCCTGTAACAACTACTAAAACTCCTGCTAAAAAACCTGTAACAAATACGAAAACTCCTGCTAAAAGGCCTGTAACAACTACGAAAACTCCTGCTAAAAAGCCTGTAACAACTACGAAAACTCCTGAGAAAAAACCTGTAACAACTGTAAAAACACCAAACGATTTTCTACAATGGTGTGACCCAAAAGCCAAGTTACCTCAAGAGACGAGATACACAGTTGAAGTATTATTACAAATCGCTGGGACAAAAAACTGTACTCAAGCCAATCAAAGACTGATTAAATTGACTACTCTTAACCTCTGGAGAAGTCAAATTAGTGATATCAAACCCTTATCAAGTTTGACTAATTTAACTGCTTTGAACTTGTGGGAAAATCAAATTAGTGATATCAAACCTTTAGCAAACTTGACTAATTTAACTTCTCTTGACTTAGGAGGAAATCAAATTAGTGATATCCAACCCTTATCAAGCTTGACTAAGTTAACTACCCTGAATTTGTGGGAAAATCAAATCAGCGATATCAAACCCTTGTCAAAC
>NZ_KE384633.1:6437-23925 GCF_000426905.1 Dolichospermum circinale AWQC131C | reverse complement strand
TCCTTGTGGAAAAATCAAATTAGCGATATCCAACCCTTATCTAATTTGAATAATTTAACTTTTCTGGACTTGAAAGAAAATCAAGTTAGTGATATTGAAAGTTTGTCAAACTTAACTAAACTGACTGCTGTTTATCTGGGAGGAAATCAAATCAGTAATATTCAATCTTTGTCAAATCTGACTAAATTAACTGCTGTTTATTTGGAGAAAAATCAAATCCAAAATATTCAATCTTTATCTGCTTTGGAAAACATACGGACTCTTAAAGTTCAGAATAACCCGCTTTTTTCTAAACAATGTCCTATAAAACCAGAGTCTATTTGTAAGTTTTAGTAAGTTTTAGTTTCAAAAGCGATTAGACATCGCGTCTACACAAACAAAACCCACCTTCCTGGGTTAAGAACCTTAATTTTGTGTTAGAGGGCGCTTCAAAAGTCGTGATTGATGTCTCAAATATTTTTGACCCCTCCCTAACCCAGCAGGGAGTTGGGGATGGGGTTTTTATATCTTCATTCAACCCAGAATGACTCAATTATTAATATGGCCAAGTCCAGTTACGGATTTCTGGCATATCTTCACCATGTTTCTGGATATAATGCTGATGTGAAATCAACTTATCTTGCAATTTTTGTTTAACATAAGCTGCTTGATAACCTAAGTTCGGTACACGGTCAATCACATCCATAACTAAGTGGAATCTATCTAAATCATTCATGACCACCATATCAAAAGGTGTGGTTGTTGTTCCTTCTTCTTTATAACCACGGACATGAATATTCTGATGATTTGTATGTCGATAAGTGAGACGATGAATTAACCAAGGATAACCATGAAATGCAAAGATAACTGGTTTGTCAGTTGTGAAAATGGTATCAAAGTCTTTATTACTTAAACCGTGAGAATGTTCGCTTTTTGGTTGTAGTGTCATTAAATCAACAACATTGACAACTCGCACTTTTAAATCTGGAAAATTTTGACGTAAAATATCCACTGCTGCTAAGGTTTCCAACGTGGGAATATCCCCAGCACAAGCCATAACTACATCTGGTTCACTGTTTTGGTCATTACTAGCCCATTCCCAAATTCCTAAACCTTTAGTAGTGTGTTTAATAGCAGAATCCATGTCTAAATATTGTAATGCGGGTTGTTTCCCAGCCACAATCACATTCACATAGTTACGACTCCTTAAACAATGGTCGGTTACTGATAGCAATGTGTTAGCATCTGGGGGAAGATAAACACGAATGATCTCCGATTTTTTGTTAATTACATGATCAATAAAACCAGGATCTTGGTGAGAAAAACCGTTATGATCTTGCCGCCAAACATGAGAAGTGAGAAGATAATTTAAAGATGCAATTGGTCTTCTCCAGGTAATATGACGAGTTGTTTTCAACCATTTAGCGTGTTGGTTGAACATTGAATCAATGATGTGAATAAAGGCTTCATAGCAGGAGAAAAAACCATGACGACCTGTTAACAAATATCCCTCTAACCACCCTTGACAATTGGTTTCGCTGAGGATTTCCATAACTCGACCGTCGGGAGCTAAATGGTCATCTTCGGGGAGAGTTTCCGCATCCCAAGCGCGATTTGTCACTTCAAATAAAGGGTCTAGACGATTTGATGCCGTTTCGTCAGGACCAAAAACGCGGAAGTTACGGCTTTCGTCGTTCAGTTTCATGATGTCGCGGAGAAACTTACCAGTAACTTTTGTTGCTTCAGCGTTAATTGTTCCTGGTTTACGTACTTCTACGGCATAGTTGGTAAAATCAGGCATTTTCAAATCACGCAGTAAAATTCCACCATTTGTGTGGGGGTTGTCTCCCATGCGACGCTGACCTTGGGGGGCTAATTCTGCGAGTTCGGGAATCAGTTGACCATTGGTATCAAATAGTTCTTCTGGTTTGTAGCTTTTGAGCCAATCTTCTAATAGTTGCAGATGTTCCGGTTTACCAGCTATATCACTAAAAGGGACTTGGTGCGATCGCCAATAACCTTCTGTTTTCTTCCCGTCCACTTCCTTGGGACCTGTCCAACCTTTAGGAGTGCGGAGGATAATCATTGGCCATTGTGGTCTTTGTTGAACCCCATGTACCCGTGCTTCTAGTTGAATACCCTGGATTTCAGGAATGATAGTATCTAATACTGCTGCCATCTGTCGGTGAACATCCATAGGGTATGCACCCTCAACAAAGTATGGTTTATAACCATAGCCGATAAATAGACTTTCTAACTCCTCATCAGGTATCCGTGCTAATACTGTAGGATTGGCAATTTTGTAACCATTCAAATGCAGAATTGGTAACACCGCACCATCAGTAACAGGGTTAATAAATTTGTTAGAATGCCAACTAGTAGCTAAAGGTCCAGTTTCCGCTTCCCCGTCACCCACAACCGCAGCTACAATTAAATCAGGGTTGTCAAATACCGCACCATAAGCGTGAACTAAAGCATAGCCTAATTCTCCCCCTTCATGGATAGAACCGGGGGTTTCAGGAGCGACGTGACTAGGAATACCACCAGGAAAGGAAAATTGCTTAAATAATTTTTGCATTCCTTCAGCATCTTGAGAGATGTTAGGGTAATATTCGCTATATGTTCCTTCTAAGTATGTATTGGCGACAAGTCCCGGTCCACCATGTCCTGGTCCAGCGATATAAATGGCGTTGAGGTCGTATTTTTTGATAACTCGGTTCAAATGGGCATAAATCAAATTTAGTCCTGGAGTAGTTCCCCAATGTCCCAATAGTCTTGGTTTGACGTGATCTTGTTTCAGGGGTTCTCTCAGTAAAGGATTATCAAGCAGGTATATTTGTCCAACGGAAAGGTAGTTAGCAGCACGCCAATAAGCATTAATTTTCCTGATTTCTGTCTCTGTCAAGGGCTGAGGTGAGGTTGTGGTTATTAATGTCATTATCAACTCCAAAAAGGTATTTGCACCGAATAGGTTTATTGTAACTATAATTGTTTCTTTATGAACAACCTAAGTATTTTTCGGCATTCTCAATTATTATATTCTGTTGTTGCGTCAGATATCAACAATCTAAGCCAGTTCCCTAAGTTCTGGTACAGAATAATAGGATAAACAAGAATGAATAAACTGAAAAATTTTTTTCTTCACAAAAAGATATTATCAAAGGGAATTAGAAAAAAGTTAGGGAACGCATAAACATACGTTCTCTAACAAATAAAATCTAATTTCTCAGTTGTACAGGCATAGCTAAATAAGTCATTTTTAAACCACCCAAGGGAGTGAAAATAACCGGAGTTAAACTTTGATTTAGGTGCATTTGAATTTCTGAAGATGGTAATTCTTTCAAGCCTTCCATGAGATATTTAACATTAAAAGCAATGTCTATATTTTCTCCCGAAATTTGCGCCGGTATTGATTCTGTTCCACTACCTACATCTTGCGCTTCACAAGATAAAGTAATTTCTTGATTAGCATTATCAATGCTAACTTTGACAATATTATTTTTCTGGTCTGCTAACACAGCAATTCGTTCTAAAGTGCTGATAAATTGCTTTCTTTCTAATGTTACTTGTCGTTCAAATTGTCGGGGAATTAATTGCCGATAAGCGGGATATTGTCCTTCTAATGTCCGGCTTGTTAAACGTTGAAATGCCCAAGCAAATACAACTTGACCTTGATCAAGATATACATCTACTGTTTCTTCAGATGCGGAATTATGCCCTAACATCTTTTGTAATTCACGCAATGCTTTCGCCGGTACTGTGACTTCTACTTGTTCGCTACCTTCCACAGAACGCTCATTTGTAGTTTCTAGCACTGCTAAACGGTGTCCATCAGTAGCAGCAAATTCTAATGTATCCTGTTTTAATGTTAAATGTACACCTGTGAGAACTTGCTTAGTTTCATCCGAACTAGTAGCAAACAAAGAACCTTTCAAACCTTCAACAAGTGCCGCAGTAGTAATGGTAATCGCTTCTGCGTTTTCAATTACGGGTAATTCGGGAAATTCTTCCGCACCCATAGCCCGCACTTGATAACGTCCACTTCTGGGCTTTAGTGTTACAAGTATACCTTCTCCACTACTGTCTCCTGATTGATCATCAAGGGTGATTTCCCCTTCTGGTAAACGAGAAGTGATATCTACAAGTAGTTTGGCCGGGAGAGCAATTTCCCCACCTTCTAATACCTCAGCACTAAAACTAGTACGGATACCTAAACTCAAATCAAAGGCTGTTAAACTAACTTGATTAGTTTGGGCATCGGCCTGTAATAATATATTAGCAAGAACCGGGTGAGTTGGTCGAGATGGAACTGCACGGCTGACAAGGGAAAGATTACTACTGAGATCACTTTGGGAACAAATTAATTTCATCTTTAAATTCAATAATGGGGGAATTGGTTATTGTAATTGGTAATGGGTAATTAGGTATTCACCAATTTTCCCATCACTACGTGATTCTAATTGCTTAAAGCTTTAATGAACCGCTGTAAACTCTTAAATAGACTGGGTTTTTTAGCAGGTGTCCCTTCGCTGGTGTTTTCCTTTTGTCCCCCCATAAGAATTGCGTCTAATTCGTCACCGGATGGTTTTTTAGGGAGTTCTGCAAGTTTTTGATATTCTCCCTCTGTTTCTAACCATACTTCCCATTGTCCAGGATAGCAACGAAATAGGGCAGATTGATCATCTACAGCACGGATATAGTAAGAAGATTCAATGGTACTAATAAAGCGCCGACGGGTTTCCCTGGCTGTGTAACCAATACCGACGATACTAGAATCTTCCAACCGGGGAGTTAACATAATTACCGGGCGTTCCCCTATAATTTCACACAGCTTTTCTAATTGTGGTACTTCTACCGAAGTTGGGGCAATAAACAGGAAAATTTCATCTTCTGGCTGAATTTTCGCTGCTAAGGAAGTAGCCCTACCTGTACCGATATCTAAAATTCTCTCGCGTACAAGATTAATGCCTAAGTTAGACTCTGCTGATGTCCAGTCACGACGAGCTAAAGCAGCCGCACCCGCGTCAGCAAAGAAGACTTTTAGACCGGATTCATATTCAGTAAATAAAGGGAGAAACTGTTCTGCAACTGTCATGAATTTGAGTTCTGGAAATAATAACTCAACTTGAATCCGCATTATACCATCAGCTATAGCTGATTTTACTGCTTCACAGGACTGAGCGATCGCATCTTCTAGGGTTTTAGGTAGTTCAGCCATAATTTACAAAGTCTTACAAAGTCACTGGGTTAATATCTAATTCTCTCACTATAGTTATTGAATTATGCTATTATAGGGGATTATGGCATTTGCCCCTAGTCTTGGTGCTTGCTGCCCATTGAGTATTTTAAACCATTCGTCCGCCTAAGACTGAAGCCGTAATGGGCGACAGGCCGATGTTATTTCTGGAGTTCTATGTCTTTTTCTCATCTCGGCTTGTCCCCTGAAATTGTCCGTGCTGTCACTGAGCGAGGATATAATCGGCCTACACCAATTCAAAAACAGGCTATCCCTGTGGTATTATCTGGTGGTGATATTTTAGCTGGAGCGCAAACGGGTACTGGTAAAACCGCCAGCTTTACTCTACCGCTGCTACATAAGTTATCTACTCACAAGGTTCAAAGCAATACTAACGGATTTTCACCAATTCGGGCATTAATTCTTACACCTACGCGAGAACTCGCAGCACAAGTACAAGAAAGCGTCCGCGACTATGGTAAATACTTAAATCTTAATTCCATGGTCATGTTTGGGGGAGTCAGTATTGGTCCCCAAAAACAGAAATTGAAAACCCGTGTAGATATTTTAGTATCAACCCCCGGACGACTGCTAGATCATGTTCAACAGGGAACTGTGAATTTATCCCGTGTGGAAGTGTTGGTATTAGATGAAGCGGACCGAATGCTAGATATGGGTTTTATTAATGATATCCGGCGCATTCTCTCGCTTTTACCCAAACAGCGGCAAAATTTGTTATTTTTTGCCACATTCTCCGATAAAATTAAAACTCTCGCAGCCGGGTTACTAAATAACCCGACAATGATTGAAGTAGCACGTCGGAATGTGACAGCGGCCACAGTATCACAAAAAGTTTATCATGTAGACCGGGAGCGGAAACGACAATTACTTTCCCATTTAATTCGAGAAAATAAATGGTATCAGGTATTAGTCTTTAGTCGCACTAAATATGGTGCTGATAGGTTAGTGAAGCAGTTGGGTGAAGACCGCATTCAAGCACTGGCTATTCACGGTAATAAGAGTCAAGGAGCGCGAACCCACGCCCTAGGCAAGTTCAAAGCAGGGACACTACAGGTATTAGTAGCAACGGATATTGCCGCCCGTGGTCTTGATATTAGCGAATTACCTTATGTCATTAACTATGATTTACCGAATGTACCAGAAGATTATGTACATCGCATTGGACGGACTGGACGCGCTGGAGCAGAAGGTGAAGCGATTTCCCTTGTCTGTGTTGATGAACATCATTTATTAGCGGATATTGAGGAACTAATTCAGCAGCGTTTACCGAAAGAAGTCGTCGCTGGTTTTGCTGTTAACCCGGAAATTAAAGCTGAACCCATTCCTAACGGACGTAAAGCCCCTGCTGGTGCTACTTCCCGCACTCCTCGTTCTGGTTCCCAAAAATCCCCTCAACAGCCTTCGTCACGGACAACAGCAGGAGGTAAAAAATCTGGTTCTGGTTCTGGTTCTGGTTCTGGTTCTTCAGCACCGCGTCGTTCTGGTAAGGGTAGGTAATAACTGACTTGACTGCATTGCTGAATATTATGAATGTATATCACGCAAAGAATAACATTTTGAGCAATAGAGTTTTGACTTTTCCTGTTATTCTTAATTCAACCTCTGTAAAACCTGTTTCAAAACCATTGCTGTCCAGTCAATATCCGCTGCTGTTGTTTGTTTTCCTAAAGTTAATCTAATTCCCCCCAAAGCCGCCTTTTCAGAATATCCCATTGCTAATAAAATCGGACTGGGGCTTAATTTTCCGCTATGACAAGCAGCACCAGCACTAATACCAATACCTGCTAAATTTAACTGACGTACCAAAGTTTTTCCACTGATTTTTTCCCCGTCCGCAGTTGCTAAATAAAAACTAAGATGGTGGGGTAAACGGTTAATTCTGTCTCCTGTGGGTATTAAACTAGGAATATCTGCTAAAATAGCAAATAAGCGATCGCGTAATTCCATTAATCTCACCCTTTCCGTATCTAATTCCCGTGCTGCTAACTCCGCAGCTACCCCAAACCCAGCAATAGCGGGGGTTGCTTGCGTCCCTGAACGCAGTCCAGCCTCCTGGCCACCCCCAGCCAACAACGGTTTTAATTTCACCCCCGGACGTACATATAAAGCCCCTGCTCCCAAGCCACCATATAATTTATGACTAGATATACTTAATAAATCTACTGACAAACTCTGTACATCTATCGGTAAACGTCCAGCAACTTGCACCGCATCAGTGTGAAATAAAGCACCGTGGCTTTCAGTTATTTTACTTAATTCATGAATGGGTTGGACTGTTCCTACCTCACTTTGTCCATAAATCACAGATACCAACACTGTATTATTTTGCAATACGGCCTTTAGTTCTTCAGGGTTGACTATTCCTTGATAATTTACACCCAAACGAGTAATTTCCCAACCCCAATTTTCTAACATTTTCGCCGGTTCAGAAATAGCCGAATGTTCTACACTGGAAATAATTATATGCTGGGGAGCATTGTAACATCCCGCCACCCCCATCATCGCTAAATTGTTCGCTTCCGTTCCCCCAGAAGTAAAAATAATCCCTTCGGGAACAGCATTAATTAACCCCGCGACTTGCATTCTCGCTGTTTCCAAAACCAATGCGCCACGGTTGCCCCATTCATGTAAACTAGAAGGATTACCCCACTGTTGAGTTAAGATTGTCTGGATCATAGCGATCGCTTCTGGACGAGTGGGAGTAGTTGCACTATAGTCTAAATATACTTGCATAAAAATTAATCATTGAGTGGGAGCAATAATTTACTCATTGTCTTTTTTAGTTAAAAGTTTCGCGCCAAGTCGCAAACAAAAAAAAGAAATTAATTCAGATTGTGATTGAATTATACTAAAATCATATTCAAATCCCTGTAATTTACTTTGATCAAATCGCCGTGTCTATTTTCCCACAAATGCGCTATTTTTCCTGTATATTTTTGTTGCTATTCACTCTGACTATTTGTGAACGAGTCAAATCAGGAAATCAACTTTTAACACCATTACCACAAGATCCTTTAATTCAAGTTTACTTTAATAATTCTGAATCTTCCGAATATCGGGAAACCTATCGTCAAAAAACCCGCTTAGGCGACGATTTAGAAACCCAAATTGTTGATACTATTTCCCAAGCTAAATCTACTGTTGATATAGCTGTACAAGAATTGCGTTTACCAAAAGTTGCCCAAATATTAGCACAAAAACAAAAAGAAGGCGTAAAAATTAGGTTGATTTTAGAAAGTAACTATTCTCGTCCTTGGAGTAGTTTCACTTCCGCAGAAATAGCCAAATTAGAAAAAAGAGAACAAGAACGATATCAAGATTTTCAGAAATTTGTTGATATCAATCAAGATCATCAAATCACATCAGAAGAAATTAGTCAACGGGATGCTTTATTAATTGTTCAAAATGCCCAAATTCCCTTAATAGATGATACTGCTGATGGTTCAAAAGGTAGTAGTTTAATGCACCATAAATTTGTGGTTGTTGATCATCGTTTTGTGATTATCACTTCTGCAAATTTCACCCTCAGTGACACCTCTGGAGATTTTACAAATCCTAGTAGTTTAGGAAATAACAATAATTTGCTCAAAATTGATAGTCCTGAATTAGCAACCTTACTCACCCAAGAGTTTAATATTATGTGGGGTGACGGTGTAGGAGGAAAACTAGATAGTAAATTCGGACTTCAAAAACCTCTCCGTCAACCCAAAACAATCATTTTAGGTAATAGCAAAATCACAGTTAATTTTTCCCCAATTTCTCCCACTCAACCCTGGAATATTAGCAGTAATGGCTTAATTGATCAAACTTTATCCACAAGTACAAAAACCATTGATTTAGCATTATTTGTATTTTCTGATCAACAACTTGCTAATACCCTGGAAAACCTACATGATCAAGAAGTCCAAATTCGAGCTTTAATTGAACCACAATTTGCTTATCGTCCCTACAGTGAAGCTTTAGATATGATGGGATTTTCTTTAAGTGATAACTGTAAATATGAAGTTGATAACCGTCCTTGGAAAAATCCGATTTCTACCGTGGGAGTCCCCATTTTACCCCAAGGTGATTTATTACATCATAAATTTGCAGTTATTGATCATCAAACGGTAATTACAGGTTCACATAATTGGTCTGAAGCTGCTAATCATGGTAATGATGAAATATTAATTGTCATTGAAAATCCTACCATAGCAAATCATTTTCAGCGCGAATTTAATCGGCTCTATAGTAAAATAAAGACCGGTTTACCAGCAAATATTCAATCTAAAATAGACGCAGAAGTTAAACAATGTCCCCAAATACAAAAACCATCATCTTTGACAATTTCTACCTCTACTAAAATTAACCTCAATACCGCAACTCAAGAAGAATTAGAAACTCTTCCAGGAGTTGGTAAAAAGTTAGCCGAAAAAATAATAATAGCCCGAGAACAACAAAAATTTACTTCCTTAGAAGATATTGGCAAAATACCGGGAATTAGTGATAAAACCTTAGCAAAATGGGAGGGAATCATAACTTGGTAAATATTTCTTAACGAAACGCAGAAAATACAGAGGTGGGGAAAAGGAGACTGTGACAGTGAATTTCATCTAAATGAGCTACAATTTTAGCGGGCAAGAGTTGTACTGAGCTTTGACTTTCTATGCCCGCACCAGGATTCTTATCATTAACTGCTGTATGTCTTAGGACGGACTTTAGTTGTATCTAGGATGGGTTTAAGTTAAAGATGTGACATCATTCTCCTTCTCAAAACATCCAAAAAATGTTAACTTTTTTTAAGTTAACTTGCATTATGTTCGTGACAGTGTTAGTAGTTTTAGATGTTTACATAACACTACTTATAAAGTTAACAATTTACCATGTAAAAATTAGTAATACATTGAGCAAGCGAATATACTGCATATTTGAAGTCCGTCGGGTACAAAAATACCTCATACCCATTCCGTAGACCATCCTTGTATTTTACTCTGAATTTTCTAACTTAAGTGTATTAATTCCATATGGTTAAATGTTTTTAGTAGCAAGAAACTTATTAAGATGAGATTAAAATATTCCTTGAATAGATTAAATCTACCTCATGAGTCTCAATTATCTAGATTGGGTAATAATTTAATGAATGTATCTGTAATTACAGAGTTTTTTCCGCCCGACTATGCGGCCACAGGACAGTTGATTGAGGAATTAGTAAAAGAGCTAGAGAAACAAGGAGTAACCATTAGAGTCTTCACAGGACAACCAGGGTACGCGTTTACTAAATCTGAAGCACCAGCATCAGAACAAATAGGTGATATTCTCGTTCGCAGATCCCGGTCTACCCAGATTTGGAGTGGAAGAATTCGTGGTAAAGCTGTAGGAGGAGTTTTATTTACACTGCGGGCTTTTCTGCATATTCTTAGGAACTACCGCAAATCAGATGTATTCTTATTAACTTCAGCACCTCCATTCTTACCAGTGGCAGCATATTTTAGTCATTTATTATGGAAATTTCCTTACGTATGTTTAATTTATGACCTGTATCCAGATATTGCGATCGCTCTAGGAGTAGTTACCAAAAATCACTGGTTAGTAAAATTTTGGCAAGCAATCAACCGCAAAGTTTGGCAAAGTTCTCAAGGCATTATTGTCCTAAGTCCTGCCATGAAAGAGCGAGTCATAGAAATTTGTCCAGAAGTAGCTGACAAAATTTCCGTAATTCATAGTTGGGGAGATCCTCAACTCATTGTCCCCATAGCCAAAGAGAAGAACTGGTTTGCCAAAAAACATAATTTAGTCAACAAATTTACAGTTCTTTATTCTGGTAATATGGGCAGGTGTCATGATCTAGACACCATTTTAGCAACTGCTCAACAACTGCAAAACCAGCCTATTCAGTTTGTTTGTATAGGTGGTGGACCCAAAAGGGAAAGCTTTATTCAAGACGTAGCTCGTTTAGGACTAAAAAACTTTCTCTTTCTCCCCTATCAAGAAAAAAGCGTATTACCATATTCCCTAACAGCTTGTGACTTATCATTAGTCAGTGTAGAAAAGGGTCTAGAAAGTTTAGTTGCTCCTAGCAAACTCTACCCAGCTTTAGCAGCCGGAAGACCCATAGCAGTTATTTGTCCGCAAACTTCCTACTTGCCAGAGCTAATAGCAGATGGTAAATTTGGAATTGCCATTGAGAATGGAGATAGTAATGCTTTATCTGAATTTATTCTCCAGTTAAACAGCCATCCCCAAATGGCTGAAAAAATGGGTCAGTCCGCCCGCGAATATTTACAATCAAATTTTACGCCAGAAATTATAGCCAAACAATACATTCATGTGCTACAATATTCCAAGAATAGAAATTTATCCGGTGACAATTAACCTTGTTTAAAAATGTATAGATAATTACAATCTAACCACTGTAAAAAAATTAAATATCTCAGACTAGAATCAGGAGTTGGGCTTCGATGGTCGTATTGATCTCAGTCTCTCCCATGCAACCTTCTTGCGATCTATTTTTTAGTTATTGATCAGGGGGCCAAAGTGCAGAAAAGGTGTAACAAAAATCGCAAGCGTTCTCAGCGCAGAGCCATATACTGTCCAATCCATAACTGCTATATGGATAGTGTTAGCCAAAAATACGGACTGTTTGCCGAAAAACCTGGACAACTACAAGAAAGAGGTGTAGCCCGACGAGAAGCGATGATTTTAGTAGCAGCTAAAACCACAGTTTCTTTAGAAGGTGAGTGGTTAGAGGCTTTTTGGTGTCAAGAGTGTCAGGAAACTAGATGGTATCATGTACACAAACTTAAATCCAAGTATGAGTTATACCTGGCTTCAGCGGAAATTTGGCAACAAGCCACAGGTGTGATTGATCCCCATCGTAATCCATCCGTAGGAGAGTTTACCTACAGACAATCTCGGACACTCAATGGTAACAGTGTTAAAGATTTTTCGATTATGAATTGATATGAAAAAAGCTCTGATTTGTGGAGTATCTGGACAAGATGGAGCTTATCTGGCTCAATTCCTTCTTAACCAAGGCTATACAGTCTGTGGAACATCCAGAGATGCCCAAATTTCGCCTTTCCAGAATTTAGTTTACTTAGGCATTAAAGACCAAGTCAAGCTAGAGTCAATGTCCTTAACTGACTTTCGTAGCGTCTTACAGATACTCACAAAAATTCAACCAGATGAAATCTATAATTTAGCAGGACAAACTTCCGTAGGGTTATCTTTTGGACAACCAGTGGAAACCCTAGAAAGTATAGCTACGGGAACACTTAATTTATTAGAAGCCATTCGCTTTTTAGGCGCGGCAATTAAAGTTTACAATGCAGGATCGAGTGAATGCTTTGGTGATACTGGGAATATAGCAGCAGAAGAAACAACACCATTTCGCCCCAGAAGTCCTTATGCAGTAGCTAAAGCCACTGCTTTTTGGGAAGTAGCTAACTACCGAGAAGCTTACGGTTTATTTGCTTGCTCAGGAATTTTATTTAATCATGAATCTCCCCTACGTCCAGAAAGATTTGTCACACAAAAAATTGTGGCTACTGCTTGTCGTATTGCCCAGGGTAGTCAGGAAAAATTATATTTAGGTAATATGTCAGTTCAGCGGGACTGGGGTTGGGCGCAAGAGTATGTGGAAGCCATGTATTTGATGTTGCAGCAACCACAGCCCGATGATTATGTGATTGCGACAGGAGAAAGCAGTTCCCTAGCAGATTTTGTCAATACTGCATTCACATTTCTAAATTTAGACTGGCATGATCATGTAGTTGTTGACAGTAGCCTGTTTAGACCTACAGATTTAGCTATAGGTAAAGGTAATCCCCACAAAGCAAAAAACCAGTTAGGATGGGAAGCTAAGTATAAAATGCACGATGTAGTAAAAATGATGGTCAAATCAAGGTTGTCAAAATCAAAATCATGAAAGAAACTACTTCCCAACCAGAACTAGTCATTGAAGCAGGACGCACAGAAAAGCAATATTGGCAAGACTTATGGCGATATAGAGAACTATTTTACTTCCTAGCTTGGCGAGATATATTAGTTAGATATAAACAAACAGCTATTGGTATAGCTTGGGCGCTGATTCGTCCATTCTTAACAATGGTAGTATTTACAGTAGTATTTGGACAATTAGCTAAATTACCATCAGAAGGTGCGCCTTATCCAATATTAGTATTTTCTGCCATGTTGCCTTGGCAGTTCTTTTCCAATTCTCTGTCAGAGTGTAGTAATAGTTTAATTACCAATGCTAACTTACTGTCTAAAGTCTATTTTCCTAGATTGGTAGTTCCTACAAGTGCGGTAGTAGTCAGCTTTGTAGACTTTATGATTTCTGGAATGATTTTACTAGCTTTAATGGCATGGTATAACTTTGTTCCCACTTGGCGCATTTTAACTTTACCATTGTTTATTGCTGTTGCCTTTGCTGCTTCCATGGGAGCAGGTTTGTGGTTAGCATCATTAAATGTCCAATATCGAGATTTTCGCTTTATTGTGCCATTTATTGTCCAATTTGGCCTATATATTTCCCCCGTAGGATTTAGTAGTAGTATAGTCCCACAACAGTGGCGGTTTATATACTCATTAAACCCCATGGTAGGAGTAATTGATGGTTTTCGCTGGGCAATTTTGGGTGGTAACTCCCAGTTATATTTACCGGGTTTTATTCTCTCTATGGCTCTAGTATTTTTACTATTAGTGAGTGGAATTTGGTATTTCCGCAAGATGGAACGGACATTTGCGGATGTGATTTAGATTTTTTGATAAAATTGCCAAGTAATTGATTGACAGATCATGAAAATTACGGGATACCACTTTTAAAATCTTTGAGAATCTAAAATTATTAGACATTGGATCTTTACGTGAGGTAATATCTATGTTAGATTCTATTATTCCTCCATTAGAGAACGGCGATCGCCTAAACCGTTTAGAATTTGAACGCCGTTATCAATTCATGCCACCGCAAAAAAAGGCAGAATTAATTGATGGAGTTGTTTACATGACAGCAGCGTTAAGATATAGAAGTCACGGTTTACCCCATAGTTACTTAATGACATGGTTAGGGTCTTATGCAGCTAATACACCGGGATTAGAATTAGCAGATAATGCCACAGTCAGATTAGATTTAGATAATGAACCTCAGCCGGATGCTTTATTAAGAATAAAAACAGAATTAGGAGGACAATCTCGCATTAGTGAAGATGATTATGTAGAAGGACCACCAGAATTAATCGTGGAAATTTCTGGTTCTACCGTATCATACGATTTGTACAATAAGCTGACAATTTATCGTCGTCACGGAGTTAAAGAATACATTGTTTGGCGAGTTTATGACCAAGAAATAGACTGGTTTACCTTAGAAGCAGGTGAGTATGTTAAATTGCCCATAAATGATCTAGGCTTAATAGAAAGTCGCATCTTTCCCGGTTTAGTTTTATCAGTTGATGATATGTTAAAAGGTAATTTGGCTAAGGTGTTAGGGATTTTGCAAGCTGAAATTAACTCAGAAAGACATCACAGCTATTGTCAGAAATTAGCTGGTTAAAAACAGCGATAAAATACAGAAGATAATTAATTTAGCCAATTCTGATTCAGCTAAATAAGGAATTAATTTGTAAGCAAAATTAAGGTTATAAAAAATGGCTTATAGTGACTTTACTTTAGAAAGAATCACTAAAATTTTTGGCATTAATATTGAAGAAAGAACAAATGTTTTCACTGCTTTCGACCAGTTAACAGTTGATGCTTTTTTTATCAAATACTTACAAAATAATATTCCCTTAGCTCAAGCAATTAGTACAGAGAAAGCCAAATCAGAAATGATTATTGCGCCTGTTTTAATTGAAGTGAGAAGATTATTAGATAATAAAATTAGTTTATTCTCAGGAATTGATTTTAATGTTAATATTGAGCAAGGTTTAAATGGATTTTGCGATTTCTTAATCGGTCTATCATCTCAACAGTTATATGTAACATCTCCCGTGATTGCTTTGGTAGAGGCGAAAAATGATAATCTGAAACAAGGATTCGCTCAATGTATTGCCGAAATGATTGCTGCTGCTCAATTAAATCAATCAGAGGGAAATAATATTGAAAATATTTATGGTTGTGTTACGAATGGTAATCAATGGGTGTTCTTGCAATTAACTGGTAATCTAGTGGTAGTTGATTTAGATGAGTATTATATCAATCAACCAGAAAAAATTATTAGTGTATTTGTGAGTTTAATTAAGTCAGAGTTAGAGTCTAATCCGCAACAAATCAGCTAAATTAAGTTAATTACTAGCAGAACAGGGAATCAATTTATAGAGATTTCTGTCAACCAAACATTAATATTTAAACTGTAGCTGAGTAAGTAAAATGCAACCTCCACAAGCAAATTACGAGATTTATGAACAAGATTATACTGAATGGTTAGATATTACCCTTAACCAACTGCAAAATCGGGATTTGGAAAATGTTGACTGGGAACATTTAATTGAGGAAATCACTGCATTGGGAAATGAACAAAGGCGTAAAGTAGAGAGTTATTTACTGAGACTTTTAATTCATCTCCTATTGTATAATTATTGGAGTTCAGAAAAAGATTGGTCAGGGAGAGGTTGGGAAAAAGAAATTGATAACTTTAGGCTGGAATTAGATTTACTATTGGAATCTAAAGTTCTTTATAACCATTTTATAAAAATCCTAGACAAGATATACATCAAAGCAAGAAACAATGCCATTCGTAAATCTGAACTATCTCCAGAAATATTCCCTGAAAATTGTCCTTATTCCTTAACAGAAATTCTCAATCCTGAATGGTTGCCATGATTACAAGCAATCTAAATAATCAATTATGTTAGATTCTCAACAAGAGTTAAATACCTTATACCATCAAGATTTATATCAATGGATAGAAACTACTATTCATAAAATTCAGCATCAGAATTTAGACCAATTAGATTGGGAAAACTTAATCCTAGAGTTAGAAGATTTGGGCAACTCTCAAAAGTATGAATTAGAAAGCCGATTGCTAGTATTATTTGAGCATTTATTAAAATTAGCATATTGGCAAGAAGAAAGAGAATATAATAGTCGCGGATGGAAGGGTACAATTATAGAACAACGAAAACAAATTCAGAAACTTTTAAAAAGAAATCCTAGTCTTAAACCTTTCTGGTTAGAGATATTTTCAGAAACATATCTAGATGCTAGAGACATTACTATAGTCAAAACTGGATTGGATGCTGAGGTTTTTCCTAGAGAAGTATTTTGTACTCCTGAGCAAGCTATAGATGAAAATTGGCAACCAAATATCCTATAATTATACTGATGTATGTGTAGTTGGTAAAACCAGGGTAAATGCTTGTATCAAGCAATTCTATAATCTAAGAAAACAATGATAATTAAATTATCAGCAAAAAATGATGATACCTAAAATCAAAATCTTACAAGAGGATCAATCTTATACTTTTAGTTCCTACTTTGATTTACCCTATGAAACCGATGATATTTTAAGAGAATTTGATTATTCATTGATTAAAACAGAGTTATCTTTACCACAAACAGATCAACCTATAGATGAACTGTTACTCGTCAAAGAAAAGATGAGAAAAATTTTACCTTTGATTAGTTTAAGTAGTGAAACTGCTAGACGAGAAACTTTAGTAGCTCCCATTTTAATAGAAATTATTGCTATCTGTAACTGTCAGCTAAAAATTGAATATCCGTTAAGAGTGAGCGATCGCTTAAAAGGAAGTTTAGATTATTTATTACAGTCTAGACATGATTTATTAGTGATTGAAGCAAAAAAAGATGATTTAACAAAAGGTTTTACTCAACTCGCAGTAGAATTAATTGCTTTATCTCAAGTTACGGAGCAAAATATATTTTATGGTGCTGTAACTATTGGTACTTTGTGGCAATTTGGTAAGTTAGATCAAATTGAAAAAACTATCTATCAAGATCTAAACCTTTTTAAAATTCCTGATGACTTGCTGGATTTAGGTAAAGTTTTATTAGGTATTTTAGCATAATAACATTATGGATAAATTTATCATCATTTATCCTAATATGAGAATCTATAACTCATCGAGTTAATATTTTTCAAATTGATAGTTAAAGGATGTGTCATTAGATATTAAACAAGGGGATAGAATAGGAATTATTGGCCGTAATAACGAATTGCTGGACTCCAAGGAGGAAAAATTTGGATGAGTGATGATTTTAACAAACCTTTAGCTGATGAAATTTGGGCATCAGATACAGTTATTCATGAATTTCAAT
>NZ_KE384633.1:0-6361 GCF_000426905.1 Dolichospermum circinale AWQC131C | reverse complement strand
CCCCTCCCCGCAAGCGAGGAGGGGGCTTAAGATGTACCTCATAAGAGCGGAAACCCCTGTATGAACGAAAAATACAATAGTGCCAAAGAATGGCGTAAAGCAAATTACCGAAAACTAAAACAATATCGTGGAGAATGGATTATTTACACCAAGGATGGTGTAATAGCTCATCACCAAGATTATAGAATCATGACACAGCAAATTGACCTTCAGAACTTAAAATCTTCTGACTACATCACTGAGCGTATCTACGAAAACGAATTTGTTGAGCCAGTAAAGTTTTTCCCAGTGCGTTTTAGAACAGTCAAAAAACATGATTGGCAGCCAAAATACGAAGTCTGTTTAACTTTTCAAAATTCTAAAATCCTGGAAATGCTTGTAGATTCTGGTTCAGATATTAGTCTAATTACCTTTTATTTAGGCACAGACTTAGGATATGCCCTCTCTCAAGGAGAAGTTCTTAGTAATGGAGAGGGAGTAGGGGGGAGTGTTCAATATGTACTCCGACAAGTTGAAATGCAGATTGATAATTATACCTTTTCTGCTCCTGTGGCCTGGTTACAAAATGAGGATTGCCAAGAAGTTTTATTGGGTAGGGAAGTTGTGTTTGATTTATTTGATATTGAATTTAAACAAGCTGAGGAGAAGATCCTATTCAAATATAGGGGATAACTACTGGCAACTTATAAAGTAAGTGTGTTATAAGTGAGCTAATAATATACTATAGGTGGGTAATTTGGCTACTTCTATAATTAAATGCTAAATTCAGCTTAATATTGAGATATATAAGCCTTCAAATCAATGATTTTCAAATTGATAAATTAATACTTATGTCAGACACAGTTATTCGCGTTGAAAATCTCGGTAAAAAATATATTATTGGCCATCAAAAGCAGGAACGTTATACAGCACTGCGAGATGTTATTACTAATAAAGTTAAATCTCTTGGTAGTTTACTAAATCCTAAAACTAAGAATGAAAATCCTGCTTTTGAGGAATTTTGGGCTTTAAAAGATGTATCCTTTGATATTAAGCAAGGTGATAGAGTAGGAATTATTGGCAGAAATGGGGCGGGTAAATCAACACTATTGAAGATTTTAAGCCGAATTACAGAACCAACTACAGGAAGCATCAAAATTAAGGGTAGGGTGGCGAGTTTATTAGAGGTAGGGACTGGGTTTCATCCAGAATTGACGGGGAGAGAGAATATATTTCTCAATGGGGCAATTTTGGGTATGGGTAAGGAGGAAATTAAGCGGAAGTTTGATGAGATTGTAGCGTTTGCGGAGGTGGAGAAGTTTCTGGATACTCCAGTAAAGCGGTATTCTTCGGGGATGTATGTACGGTTGGCGTTTGCGGTAGCAGCACATTTAGAGCCGGAGATTTTGATTGTGGATGAAGTATTGGCAGTTGGAGATGTAAAATTTCAGAAAAAGTGTTTGGGGAAAATGGAGGATGTGGGAAAAGAAGGCAGGACAATTTTATTTGTTAGTCATAATTTAGGTATCCTGCAAACTCTATGTCATAGAGGCGTTCTTCTAAACCAAGGGACAGTAATTACTGATGACAGCACTTCACAAGCTGTTATTACTTATCTACAAACCCTTGAACAATCATCCTCAAATAATCTGCTAGAACGAAAAGACCGAAAAGGTAAGGGTGAAATTCGTCTTTCCAGAGTTGATGTTTTTTCAGGAGATGATTATTCATCCACAACCTTAGCAACAGGTCGTCCCGCTCGTTTGACTTTTTATATCACTGATGGAAAACCTGGAATATCATGCGTGTTCACAATTTATGATCAGTATGGTCAACCTGTGGCAAATTTTAAGAGTGCTAACCAGTTAGATAATGAAGATATTAACAGTTCATCACAGCGAGAAAAAATAATTTGTGAAATTGATGAGTTATTATTAGTTCCTGGGTGCTACAGAATGAATGTAGCCATCAAGCATGGACAAGAATTACAAGACCATGTAGAGGCTGCCACTGTTTTAGAAGTTGAGGAAGGTCATATCAGAGGATATCCCGTACTTTCTAACGGGAACTATGGCAGTATTTATATTCCACACCGATGGATTTAGTTGAAATTAACTTAGGAGATTTAATAATGGTTAAATGGTTACATTTTTTAAACAAAAATTTATCAAACGAAAAAAAGATTACGTCTTTAGGTAATAAAATCTTTGGAATTGGTTGGGCTAAAACCGGGACAACTACTTTAGGTAGCTGCTTTAAAATATTGGGTTTTGATCACCAGAGTCAAAATTTAGATCTGGTGAGAGGCATAGAGAGGGGAAACCTTTCGGAAATAATAGCATTAGCTGAACAAAAAGAATCATTTGAGGACTGGCCTTGGATTATATTGTATGTCGAGCTTGACAAAGCCTTTCCTGGTAGTCGATTTATTCTCACCAAGAGGAATTCCGAGAGATGGATTAAAAGTTATAGAAATATTTTGGCCAGTCAAGGAAAAGCATCTAAACGGACTAATGAAATACGGCAAACACTGTACGGATTGCCTTTTCCTGAAGTGTTAGATGCTCAACTTATTGAGCGATATGAGAGGCATAATGCCGAAGTAATTCAATATTTTCTTGGCCGTCCAAAAGATCTGCTCGTTGTTGACTGGGAAGAAGGAGATGGATGGAAGGAGCTTTGTGATTTCCTGGGAAAAGATATACCTGCCAAGCCATTCCCTCATGCGAATAAAGGCAGTTATGATGTTAATAGATAGTTATATTATACAGATATTTATTGTCTAAATGAAAATTATTATTGACCAAAGTGGTTATCCTCTCCTGAATATTGGAGACTGGGCAATGTTACAAGTTGCCATTCAGCGAATATATGCTTTATGGTCTAATTGTTCTATTCAGGTGTTTACGACCTCACCAGAAAAGCTTGCTAAATACTGTCCAAATACTAAACCTCTGCTTCCCAATGGACGAAATATTTGGTTGTCTCCCGTGTTTTCTCCTGCTTATAAAATACCCAGCCGCAGTTTTGTTCAACTGTGGTCTAATTGCGAAAATCAATTTCGCAGACAATCGCCAGAAATAGTACGGTCTTTTATCAACTTGAAATTGAAAAGGCATTCTTCACAACGGGCAAGTGATTTTCAGACATTTATGGACGCAATTCATGAAGCTGACCTGGTTATTGCATCCGGTGGTGGATACATCACAGATTCTTTCAAATATCACGCTGGTGGTGTACTAGAGACTCTTCTTATTGCTAATAGTATCGGTAAGCCAACAGCAATGTTTGGTCAGGGATTAGGTCCTTTGAGAGATCCTGATTTGCTGGCTAAAGCTACAGCCGTTTTTCCCAAAGTCAAGTTAATTTCTTTGCGCGAGAAACGCTCTGGAATTTCCTTTCTCAAATCTTTTAATGTTCCCACAGAGCGTTTTATGACCACGGGGGACGATGCGATTGAAATGGCATATCAAGGACGTAATCCTCATCCTGGCAATGGTATTGGGATCAACTTAAGAGTTGCTTACTATGCTGATATTAACTCTGCTTTACTAGAAACTGTAAGAACGTCTTTACAAAATGCGGCTAAATTACTATCTGCACCACTAATACCTGTTCCCATTTCCTTAAAATCTGAAGGTGAAGAATTGTCTGACAGTATGGCAATTTGTAAACTCCTTAAAGGTTATGATGATGCAGCTGATGGTGGCAAGTTAATTGATACGCCACAGAAAGTTATTCAGCAAATCGGCCGTTGTAGCGTTGTTGTCACAGGAAGCTACCATGCTGGGGTATTTGCATTGGCGCAAGGAATTCCTGTGATTGGTCTAGCAAAATCCGAATACTACGCTGATAAGTTTTTGGGATTAGCAGATCAGTTTGGAGTCGGCTGTGAAGTTATTTTGCTGAATAACCAACAGCTAAAGGAGAATTTATTAACGGCAATTTGTCAAGCCTGGAATAATTCGGAAAAATTGAGACCCCATCTCTTAGATGCAGCCGAAAAACAAATCACTTTGGGAATAAGTGCGTATAATAAATTATATGAAATTATGAACAATAAATAAAGTTTGAAATTTGATAAATACATTTGAAATGAATGTCCTCAAAAAATATGTCTATTGTAATCAGCGTTATTATTTGCACTCATAACCCTAATCGTGGATATATTGAGAAAGTTCTGAAGGCATTACAATCTCAGACATTAGCTTTAACATTCTGGGAGTTACTGCTGATTGATAATGCCAGCGTTCGCATTCTTTCTTCAGAAATTGACCTGAGTTGGCATCCTCAAGGTCGTCATATACGAGAAGATCAACTCGGTTTAACACCAGCCCGTTTACGAGGGATTCAGGAAGCTCAAGCTGAAACTTTAGTGTTTGTAGATGATGATAATGTTTTAGAAATTGATTATTTAGCAAATGTGCTACAAATTAGCAAGGACTATTCATTCCTCGGTGCTTGGGGAGGACAAACAATTCCTGGATTCGTGGAAACCCCACCAGAATGGACAAAACCCTTTTGGGGAGCTTTGGCAATTCGGGAATTTAACGAAGATCGTTGGTCAAATCTGGTTAATCAATACGAAACAACCCCCTGTGGAGCGGGAATGTGTATTCGTAAATTGGTAGCCGAAAAATATGCTGATATGGTTAAACATGACTCGCTCCGCAAAAGTATGGGTCGAAAGGGGCAAAAATTAACCTCCTATGAAGATTCAGATATGGCATTTACTGCTTGTGATTTGGGCTTAGGTACAGGTCGCTTTGCCAAATTGAAGCTCACACATTTAATGCCGCCTGAACGGTTGCAGGAAGAGTATCTACTCCGATTAATTGAGTCTTCTACCTACTCTGGTGTTATTGTCGAGTCCTATCGGGGCAAACTTCGCCAAGGCTACAAATCTGGTTTAGGCAAATTTGCCGATTGGATTCGGTTTTGGCGCATGAGTCCGAGAGAAAGGCGGTTTTACCAAGCTCGTAAACGGGGCTTGAAGACAGCTTTAAATGAACTCCAAAAAGTCGAATAGCTATTGATCCCATAGACTCAATAAAAACCTCCAAAACTTAATCACATTTCAAAAAACTCCACACAGCTTATGTTTACTGTTTACTCAAAGCTAAGAAAACTATATCTCAAATCTAAGTTAGAGGGTGTAAATTATCCAGATACAGATAAGTTTGGCATTATGGGGTATGCACCCCATAAAACCGCATCCATGTTTATGTTCAAGCTCTTTAAAGATTTGGCAAATGAGAAGAAGATACTTTTTTATTCAGATAATAACTCTCCTTCCAATATTCGAGACTTTACACCAGAAATTGCTGATTCATTTTGCATGGCTCCCATCAGATCTTTAATCAAGATTTCAGACGATTTTCCCAATATCAAACGAATCAAGAAAATTGTTCAGATCAGAGATCCTAGAGATATGATAGTTTCTGAATATTATTCCTTCGGGTTTAGTCACACCAACAACAGTTGGTCTGAGGAGAAGAAAAAAGCCCGAGAAATCATTAGTCAAATGTCTATTGATGACTATGTTTTATCCATACTTGACGAGAAAAATCAGGCATATCGACTGGCTGGATATTCTCTACAAGAACGATTCCTAGTTTTTCTACCAGAATTAGCAGAGGACGCTCTGATAGTAAAATATGAAGACATGATATTAAATTATAGTCATTGGTTAAAATCTATTATCGATGCCTTTGAGTTCGGAGCCTTTAGCAACATTGCCAATCAATATTACTTTCTCAAGTACAAGGATGAATTTAAAATTCCCAAAAAAGAAAATATCTATTCCCACAAACGAGCCGTCAAGCCAGGTAATTATCGAGATAAGTTAAAACCTCAAACTATCAATCAACTTAATCAAGTCTTTGCAGAATTTCTGAATAAGTATGGGTATAATCTGTAAGGGTAGCGGCAATTGAGATATATTATTGATCTTGAAAGCGATCGCTAATTTATCAAATCTCAAATTGATCCTGGAGGATTGTAACGTTATTTTAAGATAAACAATTAAAGGTAAAAAATGAACGAAAATTGTTGAGCGATCGCCCTGAAAGAATATACTTTAGAACTACAAGCAAAAAGATATATAGAACTATACCAACAGGTCAACCAATTTTGAATTTGCGATTTTGGATTGACTCCACCTTCAAGTGTGGAGCTTGAGAATTTTAGATTGGCGTTAGCGAAGCGTACGCAGCGCAGCCAGTATTTTGGTTGGATTAATTCTGCCCTGAAGAGGCGGGGCTTATACCGAAAATTCCCAATCCAAAATCTAAAATCCAAAATCTAAGATTTTTCGGTTAGGCGATCGCTCCGCTCGGATTAGGCATCGCAACTAAATATATAATGTGATTATGAAAACCGA
>NZ_KE384632.1:25339-29091 GCF_000426905.1 Dolichospermum circinale AWQC131C | reverse complement strand
CATGACAGTATTATCTTTATTATTACTAACTGTACCTCATAACTTCGGAAACTGCTGTATGTCGGTTTTTTTCCGTTCACTTACTTAGTTTTGTAGGTTGGGTTGAGGAACAAAACCCAACACTTACAGCATATTACCGAGTCTAGGCATCTTCTGGTTCAAATTGTGCTACTGTTACAGCATTAAACGCAAAAGATAACACTAAAGGAATCGGACATTTAAACCAAAACGTATAAATCACTGCTAAAATCGTGGTGGATATGGCCGCACAAGCCCAGTACATTTCTTGATTAGTGAAGCCATTTTCCTCTTTAATTATTCTTAACACATTCATTGGTATTGGTTCTGGCATCACCCCCCCCGGAGGAAACGCCCAATAATTACCACGTCTCTCCATAAATAAATCTGTCCAGCCATTTTCTAAACACCACGCTTCAATCCATTGAATAGAGTAACGATCCATCATAAAAATACCAATTTCACCTTGTGAATATGTGTCTTAGGTCAATTTCAATAACTCGAAAATTTGCATAAAACTAAATACCAACTCACCGCTGCGGTTAATTATTCTTTAAACCTGATTCTATGCAGCTTGATCTTGATTTGGTATTAGTCAGATAACTGTTAGCAATAACATTAAATTTAAGTCCATCATTCTACATATCTATTAAACATTATGTACATATTGGCAACTTCGCTCCTACAGCTATGACCATAGTTAACAGACTAACACTTGTTCGACCTGTGATAATTGAAAAGATAATAAACTTTACTTGTCATCAAAGTTTATGAATAATTGTAAATATTCAAGTCCTGACAGCCTAATTATCCAATCTTCACCAATTTAGAGAATATAGTAATCACTCAAAAATTTATTACAAAATATTAAGAATTGCCCAAAATTCACCCAATTACCCATTACCAATTACCCATGATCAGATTAAACTAGATCATAGTAACTTGGACTGATAAAATATGTTTTGGCAAAAGGGCTTAGGATTTATTTTGGTAATTATGATTTTGTGCATTTCACAGCCCGCACTAGCAGACTGGACTCATCCTTTATCTTTTAGTAATGCAGAGTTGTCAAGACGAGATTTTTCTGGACAGAGTTTACAAGCAGCGGAATTTTCTAACGCTAACCTAGAAATGGCTAACTTTACAAGCGCTGACTTGCGAGGGGCAATTTTAAGTGCTTCAGTAATGACAAAAGCAAATTTACATGGGGCAGATTTGACAAATGCCATGGTTGATGGGGTAAAATTAATAGGTGCTGATTTAACTGATGCTGTTTTAAAGGAAACTCTTTTACTCCGTACTATATTTGCAGATGTTAACATTACAGGTGCGGATTTTACAGAGGCAATTCTAGATAAAGCGCAAATTAAAGAGCTATGTCAAAAAGCCAGGGGTGTAAATTCCCAAACTGGTGTAGAAACTCGTGATTCCTTAGGATGTTAATGAAACTTGGTATAATCGGTGGTGGACAACTGGCTTGGATGATGGGAGATGCAGCAAATAAGCTGGGAGTAGAATTAATAGTCCAAACTCCTGGCCAAAATGATCCGGCTGTATCTATTGCCTCGGATAGCATTTTGGCCGCAGTTGATGATGCCGCCGCCACAGAAATTTTAGCTACAAAATGTGATATTATTACCTTTGAAAATGAATTTGTTAACCTCACCGCTTTATCAATTTTAGAAAAACAAGGTGTTTGCTTTCGTCCTCAGTTAGCAGCTTTAGCACCTCTATTAGATAAATATGAACAACGTTGCTATTTACAAGATTTAGGTTTACCAGTTCCCCAGTTTTTTGCCTTGTCAAGGGAAAAAGAGGTAGAATCACAAATGGAAAATTTGGGTTTTCCTGTGGTTCTCAAAACCCGCAGACATGGATATGATGGTCAAGGAACTTTTATCATTCCCGATTTTGCAACTTTATCAAAAATAATTAATCACAGCAACGCCCAGTTTTTGGTTGAAGAATTTGTACCTTTTACAAAAGAACTAGCTATCATTGCAGCACGTTCTGTAAACGGGGAAATTGTCACCTATCCAGTGGTAGAAACTTTTCAAAAAGAACAGGTTTGTAGATGGGTAATTGCACCTGCTACAATTACTAAAGAACAAAGTTTAGAAATTGAAGCGATTGCCTATAAACTGTTAAATAGCCTGGAATATGTAGGAGTTTTTGGTATAGAACTATTTCTCACCGCTGACGGGAAAATCCTAGTCAATGAAATAGCACCACGCACCCACAACTCTGGACATTTTTCCCTTGACGCTTGTGAAACTTCCCAATTTGAACAACACCTCAGAGCCGTGTGTGGTTTACAATTAACCAATACTAGATTAAATTGCGCTAGTGCTGTCATGGTTAACTTACTAGGATATGAAACCAGTCAAAGCGACTACCAAAAACAACGTCAACAACTAGCAGAAATTCCCCAAGCCACTGTTCACTGGTACGGTAAAACAGAAGCTCGTCCAGGACGTAAACTAGGACATATCACCGTTTTATTAGAGCAAAACAATCGAAATGCAACAAACGAAATTATACATAAAATAGAATCTATCTGGTATCCCCCAACAAAAATTTGTCAAAATTTTCCAGAATAAACACACAAACTATTTTTCAAAGCTATAATAGGTTAGTTCCACTGCGACGATTGGTGACTGCCATCAAGTTTTTTGATCTATGTCTTTAACAACAAGGGAGCTAAATACTTCTCATGGCAGTATACCGGGCTTGTACCCGGAAACTTTAAATGAGAAACCTCGGTTCCCACCTGGTTTAACCAGGTCATAAACTTAGGTAAAACGGCGTTGTGGTGAACTACAAAATTTTAGCCCCCCAGTTGAAAAAACCGGGGTGCTTTCTCATTTTTCATAATTACTCCCTACTCTCTTCCAGAAAGTAAGAATGTAAAAAAATTACCATTTTTTTAGTCTAAAAAGAACTGATGACAAAAAAAAGCCCCGTATAAATTCTTTATATTGACAAATAATAGAACCTGACTATGCCATTAGGGAGAGAATTACCACAGTTGCTGAAGCAGCGCTTGTTTTATAAAGGGCGCAAATTTGACTTTGAAGTTAATCGTTTGCGTTTACCCAACAAATCAGAAGGGGAATGGGAATGTATTCGTCACCCCGGCGGTGCTTTGGCTATACCTATGACCACAGATGGTAAGCTTGTACTTGTGCGTCAATATCGCTTTGCAGTTCAGGGAAGATTGTTAGAATTTCCTGCTGGTACTGTAGAACCCAATGAAAGTCCTTTAGAGACTGTGAAACGGGAAATTGAAGAAGAAACCGGCTATCATGCTCGTCAGTGGGATAAACTAGGGGAGTTTTTTCTTGCTCCTGGTTATTCCGATGAAGTTATCTATGCTTTTATCGCTAGAGATTTACAAAAGCTGGAAATACCACCAGCAAAAGATGAAGATGAAGATATCGAAACGGTATTACTCACTCCTCAAGAATTAGAAACGGCCATTTTGACAGGACAATTTGTAGATGCTAAATCTATTGCTAGTTTTTTCTTGTTGCGTTCATTTTTAGCTTCTGAGATGACAATCCAATAGACATCTCCGACCAAGAATGTAGAGACGTTCCATGGAACGTCTCTACAAGGGTTCTAGGAAACGCACATTTAATTTTCGGAGATGTCTAATAGAATCGAGAATTTTCAAGTCTTAACTTAATTTTACAGCGGATTTTATCTGATAGCCCGCGTGGTGTAGCCATCCA
>NZ_KE384632.1:5945-25255 GCF_000426905.1 Dolichospermum circinale AWQC131C | reverse complement strand
GGGCAAGATGCCCGCACCACAAGATTTTTATCATTACAGCACTTCCCGATGTTATGAGGTACATATTTAGCGGGCAAGATGCCCGCACCACAAGATTTTTATCATTAATATCTGCAAATTTTCAAATTTTAATATTAGGAACTGCTGTAAATTTCTCAAAAATTGACTTAATATCTTGAATAACTGCCAACATAATCACGGACTCGATAATCTATATATTGAGTCAAGATTTTTTTGGTGGGTGCAAATTCTCTTAATTGACCAATATGATTTTCATTATATTCAAACAGGGCTGTAAAATCTGCAAGTCGAGAGACTTGGTGCATATTGTGAGAGATAAATATAATTGTCAGTTCAGAACGCAAACACTCAATTAGTTCTTGAATTTTCATGGTGTTCATGGTATCAAGTCCACAACAAAGTTCATCCATGAGCATAACTTGGGGTTTGACGGCCAAAGCGCGAGCAATACACAGACGTTGTTGTTGTCCACAACCTAGTTCTAAAGCGGATTTATGTAGCTTATTTTTGACTTCTTCCCAAATATCGGCAGCTTTCAGAGCTAACTCAACAATATCATCTAATTCTGATTTTGGTCGCCATCCTGTTAATTTTACACCGTAAGCAATATTATCATAAATGCTAATAGGGAAAAGATTAGGTGTAGAGTAGATTGTACTAATTTGACGACGCAGACGATGAAGATTAATTCGTCGTTCATAAATATTTTGCCCAAAAAATTCTATTCTCCCTTCCGTTTTCACTTCTCCCTCTAGGTCATTCATGCGGTTCAGAGATTTTAAAAAGGTAGACTTACCACAACCACTAGGTCCAATAATAGCAATGATTTTATTTTGCGGAATATCCATGGATATATTGTCAAGAATTTTTTTCTTGTCGTAGTAAAAACTAAAGTTTTTGATACTAATGGCAGGAATTATTTTACTCATGTGCATAAAAAAAGGAATCAGTAATCGGGAGTTACCGAGCCAGAATACTTGTAAAACTTTATATTTGATTATAACCTAAATTGTATTCTTTATTTATCGGCTATATCATCAGTACCACGCTTAAATTAATCCAAGAAAGGCAAACTTATCATGTTACAACGTTTTATTTTGATCATTACTACTCTTATTTTCTGGCATTTGTCTATTTTTAGCACCCTAGCAAAGGATAAAAAATTTGAAAATTTGGATAAATTTCCTCCCAGTCCTTTGGAAATAACTACTCCAGACCCACTATTACCAAATTTAGCAAATAAACGGGAATTAACACCAGTAGAATTACAAAAATTAAAGACGGATTTAGATGAGTTAAATCAAGAAGCACAGGAGATATTACAAGGAGAAGATAATAAGAAAGCTTTTGAGATTTGGAATCGTGAATTAAGATTAAGACGGTTTTTAGGTCCATTGGCTGAAGTGGAAGCTTTATCACGGGTAGGAGAAATTTCTGTGAATGAAAATGAACGGGAAGAGGTGCAATATATTAGTCAGCGATTGCAAGTAATTCAAAGCGATATGCTAAAACAAAAAAGCACCGATTTACAATTATGGAAATCTCTGGCTAATGCTTATCAAAAACTTCGTCTTTATAAATTAGCAATATCATCTTATGAACAAATTATGACTTTAGTAAAACAGCAACAAGATTCATTTGCAGAAATAGAAACTTTAAAGAATATTGGTGAATTACATTTAAGTTGGTTTGATTATAATCAAGCTGCTAATGTTTACCAAAGGTTGTTAAATTTGGCAATTAATCAAGGTGATAAAACTAATGAATTAGTATATTTACAACAGTTAGCTTATATCTACACTCAAGGAAAACAACACCAAGCCGCAATAGATATATTCAATAAATTAGTGGAAATTTCTACTAATGAACAGAATTTGACTCAAGTTCCAACTTGGAAATTAGCTATAGCTGCAAATTATGAATTTCTAGCTAAAGAAAACCCGAATTTCAGACAACAGGCTTTTGATAATTATCAAGAAGCTTATACTATTGCATGGAAATTAGAACAGTACGCTAGGGCTGGAGAAGCATTAAATAAATTAATTGCTTTTTATCGCTTACAAAAACAAATTACCGCAGCTTTAGAAACTAGCCAAATTCTTATCGAAGCAGAAACATTAGCTAATAATTTTTATGGGTTAATGTCGGCTTATGATCAAATTGGTAACTTGTATTTAGAACGTCGAGAATACGCAAAAGCATTAACAGCATTTGCGAAAGGATTAGAAATAGCCCAACAACTTAAATATCAAGAATCATACTTTACTCAACAAATTGAAAGGTTAAAAACTGAGATAAAAATCTAGAGGATATCAGGATAAATAAAAAAGTCCGCTCACGCGGACTTTGGACATTGGATAAGGTTAAGTTGTCACCAAGAGAGCCTACAAGATGTTAGACTTATTTATATTTTTACTAATTAATTTTAGATAATCAAGTGGTTTGATCTAAGAGTTAGGACATAATTACTGTATTTATGTCTGAAAAAAAGGTATTTATTAATGATGATTATTATAGGTGAATAACTCTAAAGGCTTAATTCACAATTGATAATTGATAAAGCGGTATGCACTTGAATGAGATAGAGAATTTAACCAAAAACTATACACAGAAGGACTTTTACCTCTGTTCCCTGTTCCATGTTCCCTGTTCCCTGCTATAATTCATAGTCCAAAATTGCAGAAATTGTGGACATAATTGTGGACATAATTAAGATAGTTTTGTCTGAGATTTTTTCACACATATTTTAGGTTTATTGGGTGCTGTAATAACAGTTTGTCAACCAGTTTTTAAATGCTTGGATTCATCAAATTAATAACAGTTGTCACTTCAAATACTCGTACTTAAATTATGGGCGTAAATCACCTCAATATTACTACCAAACTCCAACTTATCCAAGGACTCTGTAAAAAATACAAACCCTTTGTACGCTGTCACATATTTATATATTTTTGTGAAATAACCTGTACTTGTGACAATTACAAGAGGCTCTTCACCTTTGGCAAGAATATTCAAAAAAGTATCTAGTTTTATACATATACCCGTTCCTCGATAGGTGAAAATACTCCCACCAATAGCAGCAGGTTGAGCAGCCGCGTCACCACCGTCATAGCTCATTGAGTGCTAACTTTGACATAATATTATTGACCTACTAATTTTAAACTTTTGTCTCCATGACGTGCTGTGTAGTTTGTAACGTTTGGGGTAAACTCCAATCTGGACGTAGTTTAGCCGCTTGACGTAAATAAATATGGTGAATTGGCTGGGAAATTGGTAAATGGGCGTGAATGAGAAAGCGAATACAACGCGGTAAACTTCCTTCTACGTGCATTTGTTGCACATCTAACATGGCCATATTATCCCACAAAGGCCGACTGCGAGCGATCGCTGCTGGGAAAATAGCATCTAAATCCTTGGTCACAGAAAAAGTCACACTAATCATATCCTCCGGTTGCAATTTATTTCTTTGTTCTAATTCATCTAATAATTCTGTCACTGACTCTCTAATTGCTTCAATGCTGTTTTCTGCAACAGTTGTTGCACCACGAATTGCTCGCATTTGCCATTTCACTACCAAAATCCTCCTTTTTTATTTGTCAGTTGTCAATTGACCACTGACTATTAACTTTACTATGGGCGGTATAACCACATGGGTAAACCATTTGTAGACATTTCAAATTCTAACCAATCAATTCCCGCACCAATAACAGATTTAGCTTGACGGTTTCCCGGTAATACACGACTCAATAATGGTTTTCGCTCCTCTAGCGTATAGCAAAGAGTTTTTTCCGGATCAAGTCCTACTAATTCCGCTGTCCAACGTCTTGCATCCTCTTCTGTCCCTAAACGGTCCACCACACCTAATTCTAAGGCCTGCTGTCCGGTGAAAATTCGACCGTCAGCAAAGCTTCTGACTTTTTCTACAGACAGTGAACGCGCCTGGGCTACTGTTTCTACAAATTGTTGATAGCTATAATCAATCAATTCTTGCAAAATAGTTTGCTCCGGTTCTGTTAGTTGCCGATCAAAAGCTAATATATCTTTGTATGGCCCTGATTTAATCACTTTAAAGGAAACACCAATTTTTTCCAGTAATACCTCCAGGTTGTTACCCCGCAAAATTACGCCAATACTCCCTGTAATTGTCCCTGGGTTCGCCATAATATGTTCTGCACCCATACCAATATAAACGCCACCAGAGGCGGAAATGTTGCCAAAACTGGCGACAATTTTGGTTTTTTTACTCAATCTTTTCAAAGCACTGTAGATTTCTTGAGAGTCCCCCACTGTACCCCCAGGACTATCAATGCGTAGCAGTAAGGCCGGAAATTTCCTTTCTTCTACAGTTTTCAATGCTTCTAGTACGTGTCTACGGGTTGCACCAGCGATCGCACCGCTAACTTCAATCCGTGCAATTTGTTTTCGCAAGTTGGGCTTAAATGGCCAAATCATGAGCAATCAAATAACTTTTTCATCTTCTCAATATCTTTAATATAGAACCAAAGAGGCTTAATCTCACGGGCTTAACTTACTCAAACTAAGCAGAATTGGCAATTACAACCAGGTAAAACTAACAATAAATATCCTTTTTACCTCTTTATTGCCGATAAAAGTCGCCAAATCAGCCACCCTGGAAAAGCTTAAGGAAATTTTTAGATTTTGTGTGTAGTTTTATTTGGTATCTTGAAAGTACGAGAAGCAAATTTTAACAATTGTCAATATTATTAACAATAATTGACATCAAAAATACAAGTTCTCGGCACAAATCCAATAACTTTTAACAAAAATACAAATATTTAGCCACATTTCACAAGTTATATTACTTGTTTTGTAATTGTGTCATTTTTACACCTAACTTGATGGGTTATTTAGTTTTAAGAGTCAGTATGGAGGATTTGATAACGATAATAAACGTAAGTGTCAAACAAAGCCCCGACAAAGCCACAGGTCAAACTAATTATCAATAGTCCGTTCAGGGAACTACCACTACCAAAAGTATCCAGAAAATGTATAATTTGCACTGAGATATCGGAAATCACCCCCTGTAGCCCAGGAATGTAACTAAAAATTGAGAGAACCAAAAGTATACCACCAAATAGGAATATGGGGGCAATAAAACTAAAAACGGTGGTTAAGACCAGGGAACGGAAAAAGTTCATTGTCAGACCAGGTTAGTGTGTAACTGGAGTAAACGGCGAAAATTGGTTTTGCATAATCACTGCATGAATTATGTTTCCCACAGAGTCGCAAAGGAGCAAAGCCCACAAACAATTTTATCCGCTACTTTCTACAATACTGGCGATCGCTCCTAAATCTTGATTTCGTCAAGAATCTTAAGTTTTCATTAAATTACACGGGTGATAGTTATCCCAAGTGCATTAGCTATTTTTTGATGTTTAAAATCTCTAAAACCTTGAAATCACAAGGAAATACATCTCAGTGTGCAGTTAACTGGCAGTAAAAACTCTCTAAAAACCTGCTTAATTTTATGAGAAAAGCTGTAACCTAAGTTAATAATCTCATACTTTGCTTGTAGAAAAGTGGCCGGAAACCCTTCTAGAGACGTGACCTGGCTAGGGTTTCTCTGCCCTAGAATCTTTACCTCCAGTATTATAGTATTTTAGCGTGTGTGATTGATAAAATCTGTAACTCACAGCATCCTTGACAATACTGCGTTACACTATATCAGCATTTACTATTTTAGATATATATGGCTAAATCCAGTTTAGAATCATGGAGTCAGCGATTGTTGGCCGCGATTTTTCTAGGTGGACAAGTCTTGGTTCACCTTCTCCGGGGCAAAATTCACCGTCGCAATACCCTAGAACAATTAGCAATAGTTGGTCCAGATTCTTTCTTTATTGCTTTGTTAACGGCTATATTTGTGGGTGCAGTATTTACAATTCAAGTCGCAAGGGAGTTTATTAATTTTGGCGCGGGAAACCTTGTTGGTGGGGTTTTAGCGGTAGCATTGACTAGGGAACTGACTCCGGTATTAACAGCAGTAATTTTAGCAGGACGAGTGGGTTCGGCTTTTGCGGCTGAAATTGGAACTATGAAAGTTACAGAACAGATAGACGCGCTATTAATGTTAAAAACAGATCCCATTGATTATCTCGTTATTCCCCGTCTTTTGGCTTGCTTCATTATGCTGCCTATTTTAACTTTGTTATCCTTGGTGACAGGAATGTCTGGAGGTTTGTTAATAGCTACCCGTATTTATAACCTGTCAGATACGGTATTCCTAGACTCAGCCCGTGACTTTCTCGATATGTGGGATATTGGCAAGGCTATGATTAAAGCCTCTTGTTTTGGGGTCTTAATTGCTATTATCGGCTGTAGTTGGGGTCTAACAACCACTGGAGGCGCTAAAGGTGTGGGACAATCAACTACAACTGCTGTTGTCACCGCTTTATTAGTTATATTTATTAGTAACTTCTTTCTCTCTTGGATGATGTTTCAGGGTTCAGCATAATTTGCAGGGAACAGAATTAATCAACAGTTAATGTCAATTATATAAAGGAGAACAGATTTTGACCAGTTCATTCACGCCTAACGTCATTTCCACGGTAGAATTACAACCAAGTTACAATATTCCTGTTGTTTTGGTCATTGGTGCTATTCCTATGCTGTTAATACAACCCTGGATAGGAGCTATATTAACGCTATTGGGTTTGTTTTTGATGTTGCAAGCTGTAACACTCAAGTTTAAATTTACTGCTACTGATTTCGATCTGTATAGAGGAGAAAAGTTAATTCGTCGTTTTCCTTACCAAGAATGGCAAAATTGGCGGATATTTTGGCATCCTGTACCTATTTTGTTATATTTTAAGGAAATTAACAGTATTCACTTTTTACCAATTTTATTTGACCCTAAAACCTTAAAATCTTGCTTGGAACAACGTTGTCCACGAATTGATTAGACTAATCAATTTAATTATATTAATTTTGTTTCGCGCCAAGGCGCAAAGGAGCAAAGACGCAAAGGTAATAATTTTTTGATGGAATTATATGTTTCAATTTACTAAGACTGAAAATTTAGATGATTATTTATGAGTATAGAAGAATCCCAAACTCCAGAGCCAATAGACGAGTGGTTAGAACAAATAGCAGTTCAACCTCCTGAAAATGAACCACCAGCAAGCCTAACTACTGATTTAGAATTAGAAGCTGAAGTATCAACACCAGAAATTGCTTTTAATTCAGATACTATTGACCCAAAAACATTAACAACGGAAAACTTAAATTTATTAAATACACAAGCGACGGCACAAGTAAACCAATTGCAGCAAGTTAAATCTGACTTAAAAGCGGAAATTGAGCAATTGGAACTTACATATAAAACTCTTCAGACGCAAATAAGTGTAACTCAAACCGCACTTTCCCAGGTTGTTCAAGAATCTTTATCACAGTTAGAACAACGCAAACAAGCTTTACAAATTTCTGTAGAACAATTAGAACGTCGTCAAGAACGAATTCGCAATGAAATGCGAACTAGTTTTGCTGGTACATCTCAAGATATAGCAATTCGGGTACAGGGTTTTAAGGACTATCTTACAGGTAGTTTACAGGATTTGGCAGCAGCAGCAGAACAAATGCAGCTTTTGCAACCTGTGAAGGAACAGGAAAAGCCTGCACCCAAGGAAGTAAAATCAGTTAAGGAAAAGTTAGAAGTCCCACAACTGGGACAACAGCAGTTTCAGGATACTACGAAAAAAATCCGCCGCTTACTTGACCAATATCGCAACCAACCAGACTATTATGGACCACCTTGGCAGTTACGCCGCACTTTTGAACCAATTCACGCGGAAAAACTCTCAAATTGGCTATTTACCCTGGGGGGACGAGGCGCTTTGCGGACAATGGGTAGCCGCTTACAAAATATTTTAATTGCTTCATCTGCAATTTCCATATTACATGAACTATATGGCGATCGCTTACGAACTTTGATTTTAGCTAACACACCGGAACGCTTAGGCGAATGGCGACGCGGTTTACAAGATTGTTTGGGCATTGGTCGTTCTGATTTTGGACCGGATAGAGGTGTGGTATTATTTGAAGCACCGACTGCTTTGGCTCAGAAAGCTGATAGATTAGTTAAAGCCAATGAAATGCCTTTAATTATTATTGATGATTCTGAGGAACAAATTAGTCTAGGTTTGCTACAATTTCCTTTGTGGTTGGCTTTTGCTCCTGACCCGAAAACTATGAAAGATAGGGATTTTGATGATGATTTTTAGTTAGTTATTGGTCAGTTGTCAGTTGTCAGTGGTTGTTTGAACGGTCTAAATTAATACTAACTATGGCGATTCTAAATTGCGTTTCATATTGCAGTTATAGAATAAGATTTTAATAACTATTGACCGTAGATAAACGCAAATAAATATGAATGAATTAATAGATTTTATAATTCTTTGTAGCCTATTATAAAATTGTGTAGTAACTGACAACTGACAACTGACAACGAACAACGAACAACGAACAACTAACAACTAACAACTAACAACTGACAAATTTATTTTATGTTTATGTGGTTAACTTTGTGTGCTGTGGTGGTTTTATTAGCTTACTTATTTGGTTCTTTTCCAACTGGATATCTAGCGGGTAAGCTATTAAAAGGTATTGATATTCGAGAAGTTGGTTCTGGTTCAACTGGTGCAACTAATGTTTTACGCACTTTAGGTAAAGGTCCAGGAGCATTTGTCTTATTAATTGATGCTTTGAAGGGAGTATTAGCAATAAATCTAGTTTACGCTTTATTTAAAATTGCTCCTGTTAGTAATTTAATACCAATACCACCAACTGTAAATATCGAAATTTGGCAACCTTATTTAGTCACTTTAGCCGGGTTAGCTGCCCTTTTAGGACATAGTAAATCAGTCTTTCTCGGCTTTACAGGTGGTAAGTCTGTAGCTACTGGTGTGGGAATTTTATTAGCTATAAATTGGCAAGTAGGATTATCAACATTGGCAGTTTTTGCTGTCGTCATTGCTATTTCTAAAATTGTTTCTTTAAGTTCTATTTCTGGGGCTGTGGCTGTTTCTATTTTTATGATAATTTTTCATCAACCTTTAGCCTACATTATTCTCGGTCTTGCTGGAGGTTTATATATAATTATCCGTCATCGCAGTAATATTGAGCGATTAATTGCGGGTACAGAACCGAAAATTGGCCAGAAGGTAGAAACACAAACTCAACAAACTAGTTAGAGTCTGCTGAAAAAGTGATCATGGTCTTTTGCCTTTAATCCTTAATAGTCAATTACCATAAGATTTCCAAAAGAAATATTTTGATAGTGTTTATAGTAACCACTCCAAAATTGCCAGAAGGTATTTCCGTATTTAGGGTGATCACCTCCGTCACAAGGATAAACATCACAAGGATAAATTAGGCGTCCTTTCTCAATGAAACAGGCTTCAGCTATAAACAAGTTGTTCTTGTCTGTTTTTTTTGGTCCTCTACCACGAAATACACTCCAACCATGATTATTAACTAGAGGACTATTATTATGCCAAATATAGTATCTATAGGTTGTTCCTGCGATAATTCCCCAAGCGTTGGGGTCGAGGTTCATGTCTTTAGCCATTTGTTGAACAATAGCAGGATTCATATAATTATCTTTACAGGTTTGCTCGACAGATTGATCAGCAGTATTTAGCATTTGCTGTATCTCCTCGTCGTTCATATCCTGAATCAAAGCCTCAATGATGTCCCTTTCGATGCCAAAAACATTGGATACTACATTAACTATATCATCAATTTTTGGTTTAGGCACAGTCAAAAATATTCCTAAATCTAAATTTAGTTTTAGCCCGTCCTTGATGATATCCCACCAGTCACGAAAGTTTGTCACCCATTTACCGGGTTTATATACCCCTTCAGGGCTACCTGTGGGAGAATAGGGTAAATTATATTCCCAACAACCAGGGCGACCATCATGCCAAGGATCTTTTGTGCCAGACTCATGATGCACTCGCACGTGCAGATTATGTTCGTTAAAGTTATGAAAATGGAATTGCCATTCAAATTTGTCAGCCATAATCGTGGTTACTCAAATTACTAGTTATTTAGTTGAGGTTGGTAATGGTTGACGGATAATTGCTAAGTAATTTTCTGTTTTAATCTTGTCAATTCTATAATTATCAATCATTAAGCGATCGCACGGTGTTGGACAAAAAAACTGTAGCAAAAATTGATTTTAATATCTGTGAAAGTCACGACTCCAAAAGTTCCAGAACGTATTTCCATGTTTGGGGTAATCAGTATCATCACAAGGATAAATCAGTCGTCCCTTGTCAATAAAACAGCCTTCGGCAATCAAAAAGCGGTGTTTTGCCTTGTCTCCCCAAGCACGAAATACACTCCAACCATGGTTATTGATCACGGGACTATTGTTGTTCCAGATATGGTCTCTGTAGGTTTTCCCGCTGATAATTCCCCAAGCTTTCGGATCTAGATTCATGTCTTTAGCCATTTGACGAATAACGGTCGGATTCATGAGGTTATTTATACAGGTTTTATCGACGGATTTGTAACAAGTTCTTAGCATTTGCGCTATCTCATCGTTACTCATCTTTTTAATACAAGCCTCAACTACATCCCCGTCTACGGCAAAAACATTAGAAATTGCCTCAATGACATCATCGGTTTTTGGTGACTGTACAACAAAGAATATTCCTAAATCACCAATTAGTTTCAGCCCGTTCTTGATTACAGGCCACCACTTGTCAAACTCTACTACGTAATTACCCGGTCTATATAATCCTTCAGCCCCCCCTGTAGGACAATAGGGTACTTGGTGTTTCCAATAACTAGAATCTCTATCGTCCTGGGATGTTAATACACAACCTGTGTGACGCACCTGGACTTGCATTTCATTTTTGTTAAAGTTACGAAAATCAAATTGCCATTCAAATTGGTTAGCCATAATCTTAGTTGTCCTTGTGTTAAAAAAAATTCATGACTTACGTTACGCAATATACAAATTAACCGTCATCCGTATGGATTATATAGCCATTTATTATCTATGAACATTCCAAAATTCCCACTTTTTCATATAAGTAAAAAAAGCCATTATTAGTCATATAAATGAATTTATTTGGTTTATACCCTCTTAAACTACATCTCACGTTAAATTACTTGGTTTTAAACCCCTAATCTATGTTATGATATAACTATTTCCTCATTCAGATAGAAAATACTGATGTTAATCAATATCTTCTTTTACAAAACAAGTAACCCTTCATGCCGCTAAGTGGTACGGACATTATACTTAGTATAAGTATACAATTTACACCAGTTTTCATCTGCATCTTGCGAATGAGTATTGGAAAATACACACTTTTTACTGTGTAAAAAAAGCCATTATTAGTCATATAATTAAATTTATCTATTTTATACTCACTTAAACTACATCTCACTTTAAATTACTCAGCATTAATCTCCTAATCTATGTCTGAACAACATCCCCTTGGCAATTCTCAGGTGGTGACTCACCAGTTTAATGACCTAGATAGGTTTGTACAAGCCATAAAACCTCTAAATATCAAAGAAGGTAATCAATTAAGCCCAGGAGGCTTTCTAGGAACGCTTAATTTTGCGGACTTTGGAGATTTGAAGTTTACTCACGTATATCAAAATCAAGTGGCTCAAGCCACTGGCATGAAATCTACTGATCATATCTCCTTTGTGTTGGCATTTCACCCCAAGTTGATACAAATAAGCTCTCATGGTTGTGCTGTTGGAAAATATGATATATTTGGTTTCGATTCAACTAGGGAAGTAGATGTAGTTGTCAGCAAAGATGTTCATCTGGTCATGGCTAGTGTGAATGCGCGGGCTTTTTATACTTTATACGAACAAATGGGATACGAAATGGGACAAAAGGTTCTCCAAAATAATGCTCTGAGTTTACACCCCTCGTCATTGCGACCTCTCAAGGCTTACTATCAACAAATTACTCATATATTGAGTACCCAACCATCATTATTGATACAATCACAGATACAATCATTAATAATAGAAGATTTTTTACCATTACTAATTAATACTTTCGGTAATAACGCTCAAAAAAAACAACGTATATTAAGACCATTCCGTCGTTATTCCCTGATCAGGAAAGCAGAAGAAGTTTCTAAATCCTATAGAGATAAACCTTTAACACTACAAAAACTATGTGAGGAATTAGAAACTAGCAGTAGTGCCTTATGTTGCGGGTTTCAGGAAGTTTTTGGTATCAGTCCCGTGGCTTATATCAAAATTCAACGGCTCAACGGGGTACGCCGCGCTTTAATGAATGCAGATCCAAATATAAAAACAGTGATGGAGGTGGCTCAGGAGTGGGGATTTTGGAATGCTTCACATTTTGCTAAGGATTATAGGGAAATGTTTGGTGAGTTACCATCAAAAACTTTGCGAGGTCATTTGCAATAATCAAATGCTTTCAAACCTGACTTCTCTACAAAATCGGGAATCTGGGAGTTATAGTATTATAGGAGGTGTAAAATATGTAAATCTATGTCTCAACAGAATCTTCATGGTAATTCACTGGTTTTTAGTCGTCAGTTTAATGATGGATATAAATTTGCACAGGCGATAAAACAGCTAAATATCAAAGAAGGTAGTCAATTAAGCCCAGGAGGCTTTCTAGGAACCCTTAATTTTGCAGACTTTGGAGATTTGAAGTTTACTCACCTGCATCAAAATCAATCTACTAAAGCCATTGGTACGAAATCTACTGATCATATTGGCTTTGCGTTGGCATTTCAACCCAAGTTGACACAAGTAAGCTCTCACGGTTGCGTTATTCAAAACCATGATATATTTGGTTTTGATGCTACTAGGGAAGTAGATGTAGTTGTTAGCAAAGACGTTCATCTAGTAACAGCTAGTGTAAATGCGCGGGTTTTTCATACCTTATACGAACAAATGGGATATGAACAGGGAGAAAAAGCTCTCAAGCACAATACTATGCGTTTACACCCTGCATCATTGCGACCTATCAGGGCTTTCTATCAAGAAATCGTTAGTATATTCAATACTCAACCATCATTATTAATGGAATCACAGATGCAATCATTAATAATGGAAGATTTTTTGCCATTGCTAATTAATACCTTTGGTAGGAACGCCCAAAAAAAACCACGCACATTAAAACCCTTCCGTCGTTATTCCCTGGTTAAGAAAGCGGAAGAAATTTCTAAGTCCTATAAAGATAAACCTTTAACACTACAAAAACTATGTAACGAATTAGGAACTAGCAGTACTGCCTTATGTTCTGGATTTGAGGAAGTTTTTGGTATCAGTCCCATGGCCTATATCAAAATTCAACGGCTCAATGGGGTACGTCGCGCTTTAATTAATCCTAACCCGAATACAAAAACAGTGATGGAGGTGGCTCAGGAGTGGGGATTTGGGAATGCTGCATATTTTGTTAAGCATTATCAGGAAATGTTTGGTGAGTCACCATCAAAAACTTTGCAAAGTCATTAAACCTGGGTTAAGTGATGAAAGTTTTTCGACACTAGAATACCATTTCATCATCAGTTTCAAATCCAAAAAAAGAAGCCCAGAAATAAATTTCTGGCTTCTGATTTCCTATATTTAGGGTGCAAGGGCGTTACCACGAATTAAACTACCAATGGTTTTGGCGGTAATTTTTAATTGGGTAAAGGGGTTAGCGGGGACTACGGTTTTATAAAGATAACTGTCAAAAGTTAGCTTTTGTACGTCCATATCATCACACATTTCTACAAATGCTTCCCGGGTAGCGTCGGAACGATAGAAGACGGTTTGTAAAATGTCTAATACCTTATAAGTGAGTCCGTATTTCTTATCCCAACGTTTGAGGTAAAGTTTTAAATCTCGTTCTGTGGGAATTCGCGCTCCATTGTTGGAAGTTTCGACAATAGTTTCTGCACACATTCTCCCAGATTTGGCCGCAAAGTAAATACCTTCACCGGAGGATTTGGTGACATAACCAGCAGCGTCTCCTACTAAAGCAATGCGTCCGACAACGCGACGGGGACGGGGGTGTTCTGGTATGGGGTGGGCTTCTACTTTGATGATTTTACCACCGGCTAGTTTTTCGGAAGCACGGGCCCGAATACCTGCTTGTAATTGTTTAATGCTGGCTTTGTTAATTTGCATTGTGCCAGTACCTACTGCTACGTGATCATATTTGGGAAATACCCAAGCGTAGAAGTCGGTAGAAACGTCGTCACCAACATACATTTCTGCCAGGTCATTATAATAGGCCATTTTATCTTGGGGAAGACGAATGCGTTCTTGGAAAGCGATCGCATAATTATAATCTCCAGCATCCATATCCTTAGCAATGCGGGAATTTGCGCCGTCCGCACCAACGATTAAATCCACTTTGAGGCTTTTAGTCACGCCCTGGGACCCGTCTCCTGTATGGTCAACATAATGGATGGTATAGGGGTCGGTATTGTTCCCAGGAATATCAACTTTATGAACAGTGGCGTTAATTAAATTCGCGCCTAATTTGGCCGCCCGGTTTCGTAAGAAACCATCTAGCACTTCTCGGCGGCACATTCCTATATATTCATCTTCATTTATCAAATTGATATCAACCTCACGATTAGAGGGAGAAATCATTTTCATTTTCCGTACCCGACGGTCAATGATTTCTGGAGGTAAATCAAACTCATTCACCATACAGAGGGGAATAGCGCCCCCACAAGGTTTGGCGTTATCTAATTTCCGCTCAAACAAGTATGTTTCGATTCCAGCTTTCGCTAGAGTTTCAGCAGCGCATGAACCCGCAGGTCCAGAACCAACAACAGCAACTCGTAGTGTCAAAGGTTTTCTCCCAATTATCAATATTTTCCCAAAGTATCCTATCACGGACTTTTAGCTGGCCTTCCCCCTTAGCCTGGGGTTTTCATACAAAATACAATATTCCTTAATATTTCGTCATCAAAATGGCATATTTTATGTAAGTAGGTTGGCGTTAAAAATTGTCGTTGGGGCAAGGGAACAGTGAACAGGGAACAGGTTTTGGGCAACTTTACTTTTCGTTACTTGTGTCGGTTTTTTTCCGTTCACTTACTTATCTCAGGACTTACACAAAACAAAACGACACGAGAGTGAGAGGGATTTTCGGGTAAATGAACCACCAGAGGCGTAAAGTAGGAGAGATGCTGTAATTTATAAATATAAATTACCCTTACGTAAAAATCAAGTTTCCGGTTACATCCTATGAAACCAATATCCCAACCAGGTGCAATATTTATTACTACAGGAACGTTAACAGGTGCAACTATTTCCTCCACTGTGGGTGGTATGGGAATAGTTGGACGCTTTGGTGGTCTAGGAATAGGTGAGGCTTCTGTAACGGCTGCGGGTGCTGTTATTGGCGCTGCTGCTTATGGTGCTTTTGAGGGAATGAGAACAGGGGATACAGTAGCTTTTAGTGCAATGGGTATTGGTGCTATGAGTGGTTTTGGGATTTCTAATATGATCGGTAATATGGGATTTGTCGCGCCTAAAGTTGGGTTAGCGTTCGGTATTGGTACTGTACCCATGGCGGGAATTGGTGCAGTTTTAGGACTTGCTGCTTATGGTGTGGCTAAACTATTAAATGATTCTGAATGTCAAGAAACCCCTATGCAGCTTTTTGAACGTATGGAAGAGAAAATTTTACAAAATGATTATTATAATGATCATTATCTTGCAGCGTTACTAGAGTTATCTGGTGATGATCTTAATGGCAAATTTACGGACTTAGAAATTGATGATGAGTTAGAAAAATTAAAGGCGAAGATAAATAGTGAAACTGCAAAAAATGAACCCCAAAAAATATTAACTATGGCTTCTCAAATAATGGGAAATTGGCAATGTGTAAAAACTCTGAAAGGACACACAGCTAGGGTGAATAGTGTAGCTATTCATCCTGATAATAAAACTTTGGTGAGTGGTAGTAATGACAGACAAGTTAATTTATGGAATTTGCAAACTGGCAAATGTCTTTATATTTTTTCTGGACAAGGGGAAGCTGTGTTATCTGTGGCTATTAGTCCCGACGGAAAACAGGTAATTAGTGGTACTATAGATCGGAAAATCAGTAGTTGGGAATTAGAAACAAAAAAATATCATCGCACATTCTCTTATTTAACTTCTCCCTATAGCCATAATGGGTTTATCAATGCACTTGTTTATAGTCCTAATGGTAATATTATTGCTAGTGCTAGTGGGGATAAAACCATCAGAATTTGGCAAAGTTCTACAGGAACAATTAAACGGACTTTAAATGGACACACAGATGCAGTTTTAGCTATTGCTATTAGTTCTGATTCTACAATCCTTGTTAGTGGAAGTGCTGATAAAACTATCAGAATTTGGAATTTACAAACTGGGGAAAACCGTTATATTATTAATCAGCATTTAGCAGCAGTAAATACATTAGCAATTACTCCCGATAATCAAACTTTTATTAGTGGTAGTACAGATAGTACAATTAAACTGTGGCATCTTCATACAGGGGAATTATACCGGACTCTGAAAATCCACTCAACGGCTATTTCTGCTATTGCTATTCACCCAGATGGTAAAATTGTTGCTAGTAGTAGTCAAGAGGGAATTATCAAACTTTGGAATTTTCAAACTGGGGCATTATTGGCAACTATTTCTGGTTTTAGTCCTCTAGTTTTTAGTCTAGATGGTACAATGCTGATTAGTGTTGATCAAAGTGGGACTATCAAGATTTGGCAACTTGACAGCAGCGATAATTTACCATTAATTGGGGAATGGTGGGAAATTTTAGGCGTAGAACCGAAAACTCACCCCAAAGATGTCAAACTGGCCTATCTGAGATTAGCTAAATTATATCATCCTGATATTAACAGTTCTGTTAGTGCTAAAACTGCCATGCAAGCAGTTAATCAGGCATATCAAAAGTTTCAGCAGCAATTAAACACACATAATTGATCATAAAATCAGTGGAAATTTGGGAATTTTGCCCTATAAACTTGATTTTTTCACAGTCTATCAAAGAAAGATAGCTTTATCAGTATTAATAACTAGATTTTTTGAATTTTCTGATTTTTTTGAGTTTTTTTGAATTTTTGTGAATTGTTTATGTTGCATATTTTCAAAAAACGTTATAAATTGTTAAGTTGTAGGGGAATAATATTTTTTTTGATTTCAATAGCAAATTCCTGATCAAGTATGTATACTAAAATTCTGTGATTCTAATACACGGAATGAGGTGTATTTTCAGAAGTTAAGAAAACTGCTAAATACTGTGCAGTTAGGTTTTTACATTGACTAAGTTTTAGTATTTTGACTGGATTGATATTTGCTATTTCAAAGTTATGATGAAAATGGCATAAACAATAATTAAAGGTGTATCTACTCCCGAAAAATCTACTATCTAAATGGAGTTAGTCTGGAAATGCAACTAAATAAATTAGAGACAAGTCAAAATATAGAAAATGAAGCATGGCAAGTATTAGAGAATTCAATTCTCTATTATAAAGGTCAGCCTGTAGGTACTGTAGCGGCTTATGATTCATCCGTAGAAGCACTAAATTATGACCAATGTTTTATTCGAGATTTCGTTTCTTCGGCGTTAATTTTTCTGATTAAAGGTAGAACAGATATTGTCAAAAACTTCCTAGAAGAAACATTAAAGTTACAGCCTCAAGAAAAAGCGTTAGATGCCTATAAACCCGGTAGAGGTCTAATTCCAGCCAGTTTTAAAGTCGTTTCTGCCAATGGGGAAGAATTTTTAGAAGCTGATTTTGGTGAACACGCTATTGCTAGGGTGACACCAGTTGATTCTTGTTTATGGTGGTTGATTTTATTGCGGGCTTATGTAGTCGCTACCAATGATTCATCTTTAGCTTATCAACCTCAATTCCAAACAGGAATTAGGTTAATTATGGATATCTGTTTGGCTAATCGTTTTGATATGTACCCAACTCTATTAGTTCCCGACGGCGCGTGTATGATAGATAGACGCATGGGTATTTATGGACATCCTTTAGAAATTCAAGTTCTGTTTTTTGCGGCTTTACGTGCAGCGCGAGAACTGCTAATTTGCCAAGGTAATCAAGATATTATTGAAGCCATTGATAACCGTTTACCTTTATTATGTGGTCATCTTCGTCAGCATTATTGGATAGATATTCATCGTTTGAATGCAATTTATCGGTTTAAAGGGGAAGAATACGGTAAAGCTGCGGTTAATCTTTTCAATATTTATGCAGATTCTTTACCTTATTATGATTTGGATAAATGGCTACCCAGAAAAGGGGGTTATTTTGCGGGAAATGTTGGACCATCACAAATGGATACTCGTTTTTTCACTCTCGGAAATTTAATGGCTGTAATTTCTGATCTTGCTACAGAAGAACAGTCTGAAGCAATTATGAATTTGATTGAAAAAAGATGGGAGGATTTAGTAGGAGATATGCCTATTAAAATCTGTTATCCTGCTTTACAAGGTGAAGAATATCGAGTAGTAACAGGGTGTGATCCAAAAAATATTCCCTGGTCATATCATAATGCCGGAAGTTGGCCTGTTTTAATGTGGATGTTAGCAGCAGCAGCGGTAAAAACCAAAAAACCAGAATTAGCACAAAAAGCCATTGAAATTGCTAAATCTCGACTCAGTGAAGATGAATGGCCAGAATATTATGATGGTAAAAAAGGGAGATTAATTGGTAAACAAGCGAGAAAATATCAAACTTGGACAATTACTGGTTATTTATTAGCCCAGGAATTAATCAATAATCCCAATCATTTATCATTAATTAGTTTTGATGAATTACCCCCAGAAACCATTTCTAGAGCCTGTGAATTTGAAGTTGGCAGTATAGATCCTTACATGAATCATTAAGCTGTACTGCATTTAATTTGTATGATTCTAGCGGGTATTTTGCCCGCTCTACAACATGGTGCGGGGTGCGGGGTTATCTTCTTCATCCTCTTCTTCATACTCCCCACTCTCTAACTCTGTACTCCGCACTCTTTAAGATAGTTCTTCCTTATCAAAATAAGGATAACATATTTAAAATCCTTTGTCAATATCTAAAAATAAAATTTTTCGCGGTTTTTTTGCGTTTTGTGATAATTGTAGGTTGGGTTAAGCGACAACGTAACCCAACAAAGTTATTAACAATATTGTGTTTTTTATTACTGGCTTTTTGTAATAAAAACTACCCTCCCAGAAGACTATTTTATTCCATTAGGGTTTTCAAATTTTACTGGTAGGGAAGAAACCAAATAGTTTGACTACTCCACTAATTAAGGCTATAATCACC
>NZ_KE384632.1:5265-5935 GCF_000426905.1 Dolichospermum circinale AWQC131C | reverse complement strand
CTCCACGATTAATAAATTCTTGGTTATCTAGTCTTTTATCAATACCAATAACTTTTTCATCTAGGGTTTTAATTTCTCCAGATAGTTTTTCATCTAAGATTTTAATTTCCCCTGATAATTCTGCTTGGCCAATTTCCAGTTTGTTTAGTCTACTATCAATAATTTCTAGTTTTTTGTTGACTTCGGCAAATTGCCGATCTATTTTTTGATTGACTTCAGTAAACTTTTGATTGACTTCAGTAAACTTTTGATTGACTTCAGTAAACTTTTGGTTGACTTCGGTAAATTGCCGATCCATTTTTTGGTTGATTTCGGTAAATTGCCGATCCATTTTTTGATTTACTTCAGTAAATTGCTTCTCTATCTTTTGATCCAGACGAGACAATATTTCTTCCAGGGTATAGGTCAGAGTTGGTGGGTTGGTTGTCATATATTTTGGTGATAGTTATTTTATGGACAATAAAAGCAGCGTCTGTCATTGATTTCAAATAGTGCGTTATTATATTATATAGCGAACTGCTTGCAGCAGCGCTTCGCTATCGCTATACTACACACAAAATCTTCACTAAAGGTGCGTTACCAGTCGCTAACACACCCTACTATAAATAATTTAAGATAGTTCTTCCTTATCGGGATAAAGATAACATATTTAAAATCCTCTGTCAACACC
>NZ_KE384632.1:4550-5114 GCF_000426905.1 Dolichospermum circinale AWQC131C | reverse complement strand
CTATTAACTAAACAAGAAAGTACCACCGAACAGGTTTAAATTCGCATTGGTGCTATTAAATCCTGATTTACCCGATAAGGTAACTAATAATTGACCAGTACCAAAACCAGCATTACCAGCAATACCATCTCCAACTTGTACTAATGTAGAATTACCTAATGTAATCACATCAAAATTAGCAATACCTGTAAAGTTCAGTTTATCGCCACCAACACCGCGCACAAATTGGTAAACTATATCTGTACCATCACCATTAGTGTAGTTAACATTATCTACAGCAGTATCACTACCTAAGTACAGGCTGTCATTACCCAAACCACCAGTTAAAGTATCAGCACCAGTACCACCTGTGAGAACGTTATCGGCTACGTTGCCTGTAATATTATTATTGAGGGTGTTACCTGTACCATTAATAGCGGTTGTTCCCTGTAACGTTAGGTTTTCTACATTGGCGCTGAGAGTGTAAGTTGCTGCGGTGCTGAAAACGCTATCTGTTCCTGCATTAGCATTCTCTTTGATGATATCTGCTGCATTGTCCACATAGTAGGAATCATTTCCTAAACG
>NZ_KE384632.1:3076-4366 GCF_000426905.1 Dolichospermum circinale AWQC131C | reverse complement strand
TTAATATCCAAGTGATAGAAGATTCAACGGTATCTATGCCACCATTTAAACCTTCAGCAATGACATCACCCACATTATCTACCACATAAGTGTCATTTCCTTTACCACCGATTAATAAATCTGCACCTACTCCCCCGTTCAGATAATCATTACCGTCTCCAGCGATTAAAATATCGTCTCCTGTACCTGCTTTAATCCAATCATTACCAGTAGTACCATCAAAACTGATAGTACCTGTAAAGCTGCTTAAATCAAAGCGTTCAAATCCGAATACTGTTGTCCCAGGAATATCTAATTGATTAGTGGTGTTACTGGCATCTATGTAGATAATATCATTATCTGTTCCGCCGCTGATAATTAAGGTATCTGTGCCATTACCAGCTTTGATGGTGTCATTTTGTTGTAAATTGGCAAAGGTACTGGTGATGGTGTTTTCTCCATAGTCAGCATCTATGATATCTTGTTGGGCTGTGGTGGTGAAACTGTCGTTATCGTTAAGGTCAGTTACTCCAATGGTTAATTGTTTTTCAAAAAATAACCCACCTTGGTCAGTGGTTCTAACTCTAATGCTGTAACTGTTTTTCGCTTCAAAGTCAAATACAAAGTTGGTTTTGAGTTGATTATTGGTAATAGTGAATAAACTATTATCCGTTGCACCGTCTCCGGTGACTAAACTATAGGTAAAGGTGTCTCCTGTATCTAGGGCTGTGGTGGTGAAATTACCAACAACTGTACCAAGGGCTTGGTTCTCAGCAATTGTAATGGTGGATAGGGTGATGTTTGTGGGTGCTTGCTTTCCTGAAGTAAATTCACTGACACCAATAATCTTTAAACCACCGTGAGCATCAGCAACATAAGCATAGTTACCGACCACTTGCACACCAGAAGCAGAGCCAGAAGTATCATAATTACCCACTAGGGTGGGTGCGGCTGGGTTGCTGATGTCTATGATTTGCAGTCCTGAATAATGATCAGCCACATAAGCATAGTTACCGACTACTTGCACACCATGAGCAGATTCAGATGTATCATAATTGCCCTTGAGGGTGGGGGTAGTGGGGTTGCTAATGTCTATGATTTGTAGTCCTAAATAACCATCAGCTACATAAGCATAGTTACCGACCACTTGCACACCCCTAGCAGAGCCAGATGTATCATAATTGCCCACCAGTGTGGGTGCAGCTGGGTTGCTGATGTCTATAATTTGTAGTCCTGAATCAATTTGTAGTCCTGGATCATAATCAATCACATAAGCATAGTTACCGACTACTTGCACACCACAAGCCCAGC
>NZ_KE384632.1:2027-2930 GCF_000426905.1 Dolichospermum circinale AWQC131C | reverse complement strand
CAGAAGTATCATAATTGCCCTTGAGGGTGGGGGTAGTGGGGTTGCTAATGTCTATGATTTGTAATCCTGAATAACCATCAGCTACATAAGCATAGTTGCCTACTACTTGCACACCATGAGCATAGCTAGAAGTATCATAAGTACCCACCAGGGTGGGAACGGCTGGGTTGCTGATGTTGATGATTTGCAGTCCTGAACTCCAATCAGCCACATAGGCGTAGTTACCCACTACTTGCACACCATAAGCAATGCCTGTAGTATTATAATTGCCCACTAATGTGGGTGCAAATACTCCCTGGTAGGTGTTGAGGGTGTCTGCAACAATATCTGACAAATGTAGATATGTTCCATGAAATGTCTCTGTAACGGGAATATTCACCTCTAATTGCCAATTTCCCCCTAATGCTGCATTGCCGGTTTTTGTGGTGGAGGCGCTAATGGTTGCTTTGGTGATTTGATGTAATTTGTGAATAAATTCTGCTCCAGCGTCTCCTGCCGCGACGTTACAGCCATATAGTAAAATATTCTGAGGTTGCCATTGTTGTAATTGTTGAGTGTAATTATGAATATTGGTTAAGTTTAATTGACTATTGCCTAAATATAAGCATCCGGGCGCACCGTGGGAAAGGATGTGAATGGTGATGATGTGGGGATATTGTTGTAAAATTTGGCTAATTTGCTCAATTCCGTCTTTATTTTGGGAAATAATAACTGTTTTTACGCCCTCGATAATTCCTGCTTGGAGGGTGTGATAGTCGGAAAGGGAGGCATCAATAAAAACAATTGTTGTTGCAGTTTGACGGAGGAAAGAGTTGTTAGACATATTTTTCCTTTGCACCTTGGAAATGTGATTTTTTATTGTCTGGGGTAGGGAATGAGTAACATTACGTAAAACATGGCTCT
>NZ_KE384632.1:0-1827 GCF_000426905.1 Dolichospermum circinale AWQC131C | reverse complement strand
TAGGGATTTTATGATTATGTCAATAACCAATGGTGCGTTACGCTGTCGCTAACACACCCTACTTTTAAATTTAAGATAGTTCTTCCTTATCAAGATTAGGATAACATTTTTAAAATCCTTTGTCAACATCAAAAAGCAAATTTTTCGCGGTTTTTTTGCGTCTTGTTGGCTGTCCCCGTGGCGTAGCACCTGTTACCTGTCACCTGTTCCCTATGAAGGGGAGGATTTTATGATTATGATGTAAATATAATTTATAATTTATTATTTCTAATTTTCTTTTCCCTGTTCCCTGCTATAAATATAGTTTTTATATATTTGGATTTTTTTGTCAATCATCGGGGAGTCAAGTCAATGAAGATATTAGTGTTGAGTTGGGAATTTCCACCCAGGATAGTCGGGGGAATTGCTCGTCACGTTGCTGAGTTGTACCCGGAACTGATCAAGTTAGGCCATGACATTCACCTGATTACCCCTGAATTTGGTCAAGCAGCCCTTTATGAAGTAGTTGAGGGGATTCATATTCATCGTGTCCACGTGGCTGCTAGTAACGATTTTTTGCACTGGGTGGTGAATTTAAATGAGAGTATGGGCGCTTATGGTGGTAAGTTGTTGAGGGAAAAAGGGCCATTTGATTTGATTCATGCCCATGACTGGTTAGTTGGTGATGCAGCGATCGCTCTTAAGTATATCTTTAAAATTCCCTTAATTGCCACCATTCACGCCACGGAATATGGACGTTATAATGGTATTCACAATGATACCCAACGCCATATTCATAATAAAGAATATGCACTAGCTGAAAATGCTTGGCGGGTAATAGTTTGTAGTGAATATATGCGTCGAGAAATCGGGCGATCGCTTTCTGTTACTAGTGATAAAATTGACGTAATATATAATGGTATTCGCCCAGAAAAGAAACGACATGACAAAGATTTTCATCCTCAAGATTTTCGCCGACAATTTGCCACGGATGATGAAAAAATTGTTTATTATCTTGGTCGCATGACCTACGAAAAAGGTGTACCTGTGTTACTTAATGCTGCTCCCAAGGTGCTTTGGGAAATGGGCGGTAATGTTAAATTTATCATAGTCGGTGGTGGTAATACTGAACATCTAAAACGTCAAGCTTGGGATTTAGGAATTTGGCACAAGTGTTACTTTACTGGGTTTTTATCTGATGAATACTTAGATAGATTTCAAACTATCGCCGACTGTGCGGTTTTCCCCAGTCTTTATGAACCCTTTGGTATTGTTGCTTTAGAAAGTTTTGCCTCTCGCGTACCAGTAATAGTTTCCGATACTGGTGGTTTTCCTGAAGTAGTTCAACATACAAAAACGGGAATTACTACCTGGGTAAATGATCCTGACTCTGTAGCTTGGGGAATTTTAGAAGTTTTGAGAAACCCAGATTATTGTCAATGGTTAGTAAATAATGCCTATGCAGATTTAGAAAAAAGATTTAGCTGGTCAAAATTAGGTAAGCAAACAGAAATGGTTTACGAAAGAACAGTCAAAGAACGAGGAGAAATTGTCTGGTAGTGATCAAAAACGGCATCAAAATCAGAACTTACAGAAAACAAAACAGAAGCAAAAGGTAATTGATGAAATCAAGGTTTATCAACCCATGCAGGTGGGTTTTGTCTGTGTAGACGCGGTTGATAATTACCCAAACTAATATTAATTTAATATTAATTTAGACTACTGCATTCATCTTCTCTCAGGAGAATTAAAGACTACTCTGATTATTAGCCGTAAAAAAACAGTACAAACCCTGTACGCTGGGAATTTAGCTCCTCAAATGCGAGAGTTAGAAATGATTGCTGTTTG
>NZ_KE384631.1:20780-29461 GCF_000426905.1 Dolichospermum circinale AWQC131C | reverse complement strand
TGCTCCCATGCTCCCGTTGAAGTAGAAAGTAAAGTCTAGTTTTGTCTAGGTTTTATATAGCAGAGTCAGGAATCAGGTTTAATTTAGCCATGACTGTTCTGTGTGAACTACAATGAACAAAAGGACGTTGCTGATAGCCTCAAGAAGGTATCAAAATCTCAAACTTTGCGGCTTTGCTTCTTTGCGCCTCTGCGCGAAATATACATGATGCAACTCAAATAAAAAAGTTAGTCTAAAAAATTTTTTAGGCTTATTTATGAAAACTTAAGAAGATTGTCAATGAGTGATAAACAGAGTGAAGGTTACAAAACAATTTGTGATAATCGTCAAGCGCGGTTTCGGTATGAAATCCTAGAAACCTATGAAGCGGGAATCGAATTGACGGGAACTGAGGTAAAATCAATTCGTGGAGGTAAAGCCAATCTCCAAGATGGTTATGCTTTAATTCGTGACGGTGAAGCATGGTTAATTAATGTACATATTTCTCCTTATACTTCCAGCGGTGCATATTTTAATCACGAACCAAGACGAACACGCAAGTTACTACTCCATAAGCAAGAACTGCGTAAGCTAATTGGTAAGGTAGAACAGGAGGGTTTAACCCTAGTCCCGTTGAAAATGTACCTCAAACGGGGTTGGGTAAAGGTAGTTATTGCCCTGGGTAGGGGTAAAAAGCTACATGATAAACGGGAAAGTATTAAACGTCGGGATGATCAACGGAGTATGCAAAGGGCAATGAAGAGGTTTTAAAGGACACTCCTGCCGAACTCTCTCTCAGTAAAAATAGGGAGAAAGACAGATTATAGGTGGGGTGTTTTTTTAGCGGGCAAGATGCCCGCACCACAGGCAATTTATGGGTATTTTTTTCAACCAATAAGCTCAAAAGTTATTTAAGTATTTTTACTTCTTAGAAAGTGTTAAAGGTCGCCAAAAGCTGGCAACTAAGGCTACAGTAAACCACCAGAGGGTATTGATTTCAGGACGATAGAATACTGTATCAACTAGTCCATGAGATAGTATACCTACGATAACAGCGATCGCCCCAATTAACCAAAATACTTGAGTATTTTCACTCTGTCTTAATTGTCGTATCTGGGAAAATCCTGTATTAACAGTGACAACTATTAACCACAGAAAACAAGTAAAACCTAAAAAACCAGTTTCGACGATTGTTTCTAAAAATACAGAATAGGCACTCAAAGCCGTAAAACGAGGCCTTTGATACAGGGGATAAACATGATTAAAAGAATTGTGACCCGGTCCAATACCAATAATCGGGCGATCGCGGATCATTTGAAATACGGAATCCCAGACATTTTTGCGAAAGTTATTACTACTATCTTTTCTATCAGCGAATATACTGATAACTCGTTCCCGAAAAGGTTCAACAAAGATCATTCCTATTGCTAATATCCCAACCACACTCCCCAGGAATATTGGTAAAGACCAATTCCGCCATATTAACATCATCTGGGGTGATATTTTTATACCCCATAAATTCTCAACGGTGGAGTCACCAAAAACAAAAATCAGTAATACCGTCACCGTCAATAATCCCACCAATAAACCAATCCAGCCCCCCCGACTAAAGGTAAGAATTAGAGTTACACTATTGACAATAAACATCGTTAGTGCTAAACTCTTTCTTATCCAACTTTGCCAGGCAAAAATAGCGACAAAGCTGAAAATTACAGCCGGTAAAAGATATCCTGCCAGTAAATTAGGATTACCCAAATAACTGTAAACTCTGGTAGTCTTAGCTAGGGGAGATTCTGGGTCAACCCAAGTAGCTAAAGCCTTCGCACCGAAAAACCATTGTCGTATTCCATAGACACTGACAATGAGGGATATGTGCAAATAAAGGGTAATCAACCACGAGCGAAATCGAGGTATTCTTAATACTCTAGCACAGAGGGCAAATAACAACAAATAAAGAGTTAAGGTTTGTAAATCACTCAAAGCGGCCTTTTTTACTGGTGATAAGGCTGTAGCTACCGCAGCAATACCCCAATATAACAATACTAGCAGATGAATGGGAGTGAAGGAAGCAGCATTGGCCGATGTAACTTCTTCAGATAAAGTTAACAGCAACCATAAACCAACACAAGCCAGTAGTAATAAACCGATTAAAGTGCTAGAAACAAAGGGTGTAAGAGTATAAATGAGGCTAAGTAAGCCCACAGCAATCATATCTCCCCACTGGATGAGAATACTACTTTGTCGCCAAGAAAGCAACGACCCCACCAGCAAACGATGTAGGTAACTGCTAGACAGATATTCTTTAAGTGGTAAGGAAGATAAAGTCAATCTTTCCCAGACTAAATTCATGAAGAAAAAATAGAGAATTGAATTAGATAGAGTTTTCTACCCCAACTCATTGTATACTAATCAATTTGAAAAATTTTTGTCATTGTTTACGGAGAAACTTGCCAAAGTTTAATTAAGTTATCTTCACTACCACTAACTAAAAATTTACTATCAGCACTGAAACTTAAAGACGTAATAGTATTACCATGAGCCATAAGTGTAATTATTTCCTCCCCTGTGGTTAGACTCCATATTCTAACGGTATGATAGCTTTTATTTCCGAAGCTAGTCCGTCCAGCACCAGCTAAAATTTTACCATTGGGACTAAAAGCAAGAGTATTAATATTATTACCTTCTAACCCGATAGTCCAAATTGGTGTTAAAGTTTGTAAATTCCATAATTTCAGAGTGCGATCGCGGCTAGAACTTGCTAAAATTTTACCATCGGGACTAAAAGCCACAGCTATGACCGTTTGTGAACTAGTAGTTAAAGTCTGAATTGGTTGTTGTTGATGAATATTCCATAATTTTATAGTTTTATCAAAACTACCACTTGCCAAAGTTACACCATTGGGACTAATATCTACAGAACGTACCCAAGATTTGTGAGCGGTTAAAGTGCGAATTAACTTACCTGTGATTAAATCCCAAACCTTGATAGTTTGATCATCACTAGCACTAACTAAAGTTTTTCCATCAGCAGTAATAGCTAAACTATGAATTGCATCAGTATGATCAGTTAAAGTGTGAATTAATTGATTTGTTTGTAAATTCCAAATTTTGATAGTTTGATCATCACTACCACTAACTAAAATTTTACCATCAGCAGAGATAGCTAATGCGTTAACATTTTGGGAATGTCCTTCTAGACTAGTAATTTCTTTACCGGTGATCACATCCCATAATTTCAGATTACCATAACATTTAGTATGATCATTTTCCTGACAATCACCACCGCTAATAATCAGTTTACCATTTGGACTCATCACCACAGATAAAACTTGACTTTTATGTCCAGAAAAAGTATTTACCAAAGACAAATATTTTTCAGTTTTCTGGGGTTGATTCAAATTAAAAGAAAAATCCGAGTTTAACTTATGAAATTCTCGATAACAAAACTCTCCCAAAGTGAAAAAAATAATTAACCCAAACAGAAAAATTAAATTTCGCAATAGAAATTTTTTCGTGTAATTTATTTGAGAATACTTAGCAGGTAATTTCTGAATTTTACTATCTGATTCTGGCAGCATAAGAGTATGTTTTTTCATCAAATCTGTCATGACTTCATCAACAGATTGATAGCGATGTTGTATTTCTTTCTTTAGTAGCTTATCCATAACTTCTACTAATTGTGAACTTAGAGAAAAGCGTAAATAATACTGCCAATTTTCCACCCAACTATAGCCATATTCCATCCATAATTGAAAAGGAGAAATCCCCGTTAGTAAATGAAAACAAGTAGCACCTAAACCAAACAAATCACTAGCGGGATAAGCTTTTCCGTCTCTAATTTGTTCAATAGGAGAATAACCATGAGAACCAATAGAAGTACCATTTTTTCCCTGTACTCTTACTGTCAATTTTTTAGAAGAACCAAAATCAATGAGTGTTAATCTGCCATCAGATTGACGACGAATAATATTTTCTGGTTTAATATCACGATGAATTACCCCATGTTGATGTACAAATTTAATAACTGGTAATAAATCTAATAAAATAGACTGAATATCCCAATCTCTATAAACCTTTCGGGAATTTAATTCATCTAGTAGATTTTGACCATCAATAAATTGCTGAACTAAATATAAACAATTATTGTGTTCAAAATAGGCTATTAAAGTGGGAATTTGAGGGTGTTCTCCTAATTGTTGTAGTCGCTTTGCTTCCTCTGAAAATAACTGAATTGCTTTTTTTTGTGACCAAGTACCTTGAAATTTTGGAGCTAATTGTTTAATGACACATAATTCATTTAATTTATCAATATCTTCAGCAATATAAGTTCTTCCAAACCCTCCTTCATTAGAAAGTAAACGGATGACACGAAACCGATTTCTCAAAAGTGCTACCAAAGGAGTTTGACAACTTTGACAAACTTGATAATTATCTGGATTTTGGGGATTTAAACAGTCAGGATTTAGACAGCAGATCATAATCTTTATGGCGCATCTGCATGATTAAATATATATAATATAAAATCGAGATTCAATAGTAGTAATTAGTAATTGATTGAACTGAACAATGGGAAGTTAACCTTTCCCAAATACAGAAAAGCACCAAGGATATATGATAGTCAATTTCCCCAATTCTATCTCAACTCAAGGAAAAAATAACGGCATTTTGTCATTTATTATTTTAATATGTTATGATATTTATCAATATCCAGGACTTCTTTAATAAGTCGTGGATCTGAAATAGCGACTTAGGTTAATACCTATTCTCAAACCAGAGAACCATAACCGGATCTTTCACAAAGTCTTTAATTTTAAATTAGTCATGTACAGACAAATTAAAAAATTAGTAGTGTTACTTCTGACAAGTACAATAGCGACTACATTACCACAGGTAAGCATAGCAGCACCAAAAGGTTTTCAGTCCCCTAGTGGTAATATTTTTTGTGAATTAATACCAGGAGTACCAGGAGAAATAAGTATTTTACGCTGTGAAATCATGAGTTCACTAAAACCCAAACCTCCTCAACCCTACCCCGGATATTGTGAACTTGAGTGGGGACAAGGTTTTTTATTACCGGGGAGGGGGAGACCGGAAATTTTATGTATTATTGATACCATTGCGGATAAAGATAAACCTGTTTTAAACTATGGAAGCGATTGGAACTCCAGTGGTTTTAAGTGTGTATCTCAAAAAATCGGTTTAACTTGTACTAATAGTGATGGTATTGGCTTTTTTCTCAGTCGGGAAAAATGGTATGTATTTGGACTTTCTCGACTTTCTCGACCTTAGTTAAAAATCCTTTCTTGAGATTATTAGTCTATTTTAGGTTTATGGCTACAATCAGAGCTATTTAATTTTAACTTCTCTTACCATTTTTCTGCCCAATAAACAATTTCTGAAGATGCAACATCAATAGCTACACCATAACTATTACCGTGATTCCATTTTGAACCGGGTTGACTTTGATCTTCGGCCTTTAATACTAATATTTCATAACTGCTAGGAAAGGTTTCTATGTCTGAATCGCTAGTATAAAAAAACGTTGTTGGTACGCCGTTGGGTTGGTTAATATGATTATTTGTATTACCACCTTGATATTGATGTTGACAGATTTTTCTGTATTGTGTCAGGAGGTTTTTAATCTTTGCCGGTGGTTGTTTGAGACGAATTTGTAAAGAACTACTTCCCGGAATTAATCCCGAAGCATAAGCCATTTGTAAAACTTGAGCATTAGTAGGAATTTGGGGCGGAAAATGTTGGATTTGTTGAATATCAGCCCATTTGTGATTACGAATTTCTTGATATTTTGATGTGTCAGTAATTAACTGTAATTGTTTGTGATTACTAGGGGTTTTACTAATCCAGAAACCACCAATAACTAGACCAAAACTACCAAAAGACAGTAAAATTGCTGTAGCAAGTTGAACAAAAATAGATTGCTTCATGGGGTTGGTTGCATCTAGCTTGTAGATTAATATCCCAACCTTTAAAACAGTAGTCCTGATAGTTTTGAATCTAGCCTGGGTGAGATTGACAAGATGATTGCAATTTGGTTAAATTAAGTACAAATTTACAAAAAACTAATAATCATTCCTGCCAAAATTACAAAACCAATCCAGACATTTTGACGAAACATTTCCCCATAAGCAGAATTGGGTATTTCTGGCTTTTGTAAGCGGATAATTTGCCAAATCCAGCCCATACTAGCCAGTATTAAACTTATCCAAAAAGCAATGTGTAAATTAATTAATAATCCTATTCCAGCTAAAAGAATAATAGTACCAATGAAGAAAATAGCGATCGCTGTAGGGGCATATTTACCAAAAAACAACGCGCTAGAGTTAATACCAATTCGTTGATCATCTTGGCGATCGCTCATAGCATAGATAGTATCAAATCCTAAAGTCCATAGTACCGTCGCCCCCCAAAGTAACCAGGTGGGTGCTGTGATATTACCTGTAACTGCACTCCAACTGATTAAAACCGCAAAACCCCAAGCAATAGAAAGTACCAATTGGGGAATGGGAAATACTCGTTTTGCACCGGGATAAAGTACAATAACAGGAACAGCGGCCACAGACAACCAGAAGCTTAAAGGGTTAAGATAAAGAGCGATAATAGCAGCGCAGACCAGGGCGACTATCCCCACCAAAATACCAATTTGAACGGAAAGGGCGCGAGATGCAAGGGGGCGGTTGCGTGTTCTCTCTACTTGGGGATCAATATCTCTATCCCATAAATCATTAACCACGCAGCCAGCCGCACTAGTAGCGATACTACCGATGATAATTACTCCCACCAGGGGTAAGGGGGGTTTACCAGCAGCGGCTAAGAATACAGCCCATAATGCGGGTATCATGAGAATTAATCTACCTTCAGGTTTATTCCATCGTAGTAGTAGGGTAATTGTCAGCCATAATGGTTGTTGGTTGGTTTTTGGTGTCCTTAACATATTTGCTGATTTAACATATCTTTACATTTATAGAATATCGTTATTTGCTATTTGTTCTACAGTCCTATTAATCTATTCACAAGAATAACAAGATGCTGAATTTAGTCTCGGCTAACTGGGAAAATATCACTAGTCTATCAGTTCCAGAAAATCAGATGATTGCGGCTATTGATATTGGTACAAATTCTTTACATATGGTAATAGTGAAAATTGAAGCTGCCCTACCATCTTTTACGATGATTGCTCGGGAAAAAGAAACCGTCAGATTAGGCGATCGCCATTTAATTACTGGTGAGTTAAAACCGGAAATAATGAATAAAGCGATCGCCTGTTTAGGCAGATTTAAAACCCTTGCTTATAGCTTGGGTGTTACCAGTATAGTCGCAGTTGCTACTAGTGCTGTGCGTGAATCTCCCAATGGTAAAGAGTTTCTCCACCAAATCGAAACCCAAGTAGGTTTAAACGTTGACCTGATTTCAGGACGAGAAGAAGCCCGTCGCATCTATTTAGGTGTATTGTCGGGGATGGAATTTAATAACCAACCGCACATCATTATTGATATTGGTGGTGGTTCAACAGAATTGATTTTAGGAGACAGTGAAGAACCCCGGAGTCTCACCAGTACCAAAATTGGCGCAGTGCGCTTAACTGGGGAATTAGTCAAATCTGATCCGATCACCGAAACCGAATTTAAGTACCTACAGGCTTACGCTAGGGGAATGTTAGAGCGTTCTGTAGAAGAAGTGCAAGGAAAACTGAAAATTGGCGATTCTCCCCGGTTAATCGGTACATCCGGGACAATAGAAACCATTGCTACCATTCACGCACGGGAAAAATTAGGCCTTGTTCCTTCCACTCTCAATGGGTATCAATTTAGTCTCCAAGATTTACGCACCTGGGTAACTCGCTTACGTAGAATGACTAATATAGAACGGGCTGCCATTCCGGGGATGCCAGAAAAAAGGTCAGAAGTAATACTTGCAGGAGCAGTAATTTTACAGGAAGCAATGACCTTGTTAGGGCTAGAATCCTTAACAGTTTGTGAGCGATCGCTGCGGGAAGGTGTGATAGTAGACTGGATGCTGACCCATGGTTTCATTGATAACAGGCTGAGGTTTCAAAGTTCCATTCGTCAACGCAGTGTATTAAAAATTGCAAAAAAATACCAGACTAATTTAGAACATGGCGATCGTGTGGCTGCTTTTGCCCTCAGTATATTTGATCAAACTCAAGCGCAAATACATAATTGGGGTGCAAATCAACGTCAATTATTATGGGCTGCTGCGGTTTTACACAATTCTGGTCATCACGTATCACATTCAGCACACCATAAACATTCATACTACCTAATTAGAAATAGTGAATTACTGGGATATAACGAAACCGAAATTGAAATTATCGCCAATATAGCCCGTTATCACCGCAAATCTCCACCCAAGAAAAAGCATGAAAACTATCGAAATCTACTTCACAAAGAACATCGGACAATGGTTAATCAACTCAGCGCGATGTTAAGATTGGCTGTGGCTTTAGACAGAAGACAAATAGGTGCTATTTCTCATATTCAATGTGAATATCAGCCCAATTTTCAAGAATTTAAGATGTTGATATTTCCCTCATCAATTGAAGATGAATGTGGGTTAGAAATGTGGAGTTTAGATTACAAAAAAGGAGTTTTTGAAGAAGAATTTGGTTTAAGATTTGTGGCAAAATTAATGAATACATAAAGTTGCTATAGTAATCATAAATG
>NZ_KE384631.1:6190-20739 GCF_000426905.1 Dolichospermum circinale AWQC131C | reverse complement strand
TGAATCATGAAACTCTTGTGGTGCGGGCATCTTGCCCGCTAAATATGTACCTCATAACACCGGTAAGTGCTGTATCTGACAAATTTTTAGTATTGTCGGGTGGGCAATGCCCACCGACAGAGCGAGAAAATTAGCCATAAAAGAGACTCTATAACCTTTATAGCACTTAGATATTGTTAATATCAAACTGCTGCATTTCTGCCAATAACATCTGACTGTCTTTCCAAGACATTATTTTACCATCACGATAAATTTTAGCAATAAATGGAGCAGGATGCTTACGAACAAATCTTTGCATTTGTTCAGTTGCTTTGATAAATATTTCTGCCATTTCTTCCCCTTTTAAACCTTGGGAAGTTAAAATAAACATTTTTATTTGAGCGCGAGCAACAGCAATTCTTTCTAATTTGTTTCTGCTGATTCTATCATCTTTAGTCAAAACAACCCAGCCTCTTTGACCTATCTCTGGTAGCCAGTCTACATCTTGAGTGCCTTGACCAAAATGTTGATCATGAATTTCAACTTGAATACCTGCATGGCGCAGTTTTTCTGGAACAGTTCCTGCACCTAAGCACCTATCAGTAAAAAAGGTAATTGATTCAGGTTTACTCATGCAGCAGGTAGTTCACAGCGGATAGCTTCTTCAATTTTCAGGCGATCGCATTTATAATCATAAGCTAGATCCTGAATTGACTCACCAGCCTTTAATCTTTGAGCCAAAACAATGGTAGGAATTCCTGTCTCAGCAATCACAAGACGACCAAAAGCAATTCTAGGATCAATTACAACAATGCGGGGGTTATTTTCCTCTTGAGAAGCAGTAAAGGGAAAAAGTTTCATAGCAAATCCATTTTTATCAAACTCAATGCGTTGAAAATGAGTATTAAAACTGCTTTTCAAATCTATTCGCCAATCTTCTGAGACATTAAGCAAAGAAGCATATCTTTCTATGAATAAGTCAACCCCATTTATTGAGAATTTTTCACTGGCTAATGGATGTAATACTTGAAACTTTTCCTCAATATAATCAAGAGCTATTCTTACCTTGTCTCGTTGCATTTGGTGGTGTTTACGAATAGCTCTAAGAACATGAATTTCAACGAGGTTAGTAAATGAAAGGAGTTTAGGTTTAATATCTTGAGTTAAAATTAGTGGTTTTGAGAAATTAGAACCATTTGAGATTGAAACTGTCCAAGAGCGAATTGTACCTACCGGAATACGTAAGTATTTTGCAGCATCACTAATGGAGTAGATGGGAATATCTCTAGGATCAGTTTCTCCATAAAGGTTTTTCATAAATGTACCTACCAGAGATTTTCATGTTTATTATTTATATCATAAAATCTATCTGACTAAGAATAGCAAATACGTATAAGTAAAAATTATATGTATATATAATCATAATACAAATTTATTATTTTTACAGTTTCATGGCTAAAACCAAACCTTGATATATTCACAGAAGTATTTATATAAACAAAGTTAAAAAAATAACACTTAAATTTAGAAAATTATTTTATAAAAAATCAGCCCAGTCATGTTAAAGTTTTAATTTCCTGATATTCCTTAGCTGCTTCAGCTTATGCATCTGCATTCTTTACATCCGCAACACCTTGAAGAATTAGTCAAGAGCAGTGGTATAAATTTAGACTTAATTTGTTTAAACTTTAAATCGCTTCAAAGCACAAATGCTTATGAATACCTGCTGATTTCTGACAAACTCCCCCGCACCAACACAGGGATGATTAAAAGTGCATGGTTACAGCGTTATACTCATGTTACCGAAGGTGGTTGGTGGTGTTCTGGACTAGATCCCCTCAACAATTGGCATAAAATGGAATGGGGATGTTTTAAACCCAACCAACCGCGACAAAACCAGAAAGGTAAATCAATCAAATATGAACACCCTCCCAGCACACCCACACGCATATTTTGTTTACGCATATCTTTAGAAATTTGGCAACAAGTTGGACAACTTTACAACTTAGAAATACCGGAAAAAATCACCATTAATGATGACGGTGAAGCCGAATGTTTTTGGCAATGGGTAATTAAAAACAAGATATCCATTATCATTTGTGAAGGTGTGAAAAAAGCCGCAGCACTATTAACCCAAGGATATGTTGCTATTGCTATTCCTGGTATTAATAGCGGTTATCGAGTTATTAAAAACGAATTTGGCAAAGTTACCAGTCGGCAATTAATACCTGATTTAGCAGCATTCACAAACACAAAACGCGACTTTCATATTTGTTTTGATTTTGAAACTCAACAGAAAAAAATTGCCGCCGTCAATAATGCCATTTCCCAACTAGGTTGTTTATTACAACAACAAAATTGTCATGTTAAAATTGTAGAACTTCCAGGAAAAGAAAAAGGAGTTGATGAATTTATCATTGCTAAAGGTGCAACAGCATTTGATAAAATTTATCGTCAAAGTGTAGATTTAGATAATTACATTGCCCAAACCAAACCCCACACAGAGTTAACAATTCCCGCTGCAATTACTGTTAACTGTCCATATTTGGAGAAAATTCCCTTTCCCACATCTGGCTTAGTGGGATTAAAATCGGCTAAAGGTACAGGTAAAACCACCGCATTGCAAAGCATTGTTCAACAAGCAAAAAGCCGCAATCAACCAGTTTTATTAATTACCCATAGAATCATCTTAGGACGGTTTTTATGTGATAAAATCGGCATTAAATGGGGAATTGAACATGAAAAATGGAGTATAGAAGCTGATGAATTACCCCTTACTTATCCCTTAGCAACTACACCATCTTTAGGATTATGTGTAGATTCAATTTGGAAATTAAAACCAGAACATTGGCGAGGAGCAATATTAATTTTAGATGAAGTTGAACAATCATTATGGCATTTACTCAACAGTGATACCTGTAAACAAAAACGAGTGAAAATTCTCCGCATTTTCCAACAATTAATTTCCACAGTGATCACAACTGGAGGTTTAATAATTGCCCAAGATGCGGATTTATCAGATGTATCTTTAGAGTATTTACAAACTTTAGCAGCAATTAAATTAACTCCTTGGATAGTCATTAATGAATGGAAACCGGAAAAAGGTTGGGATACAACTTTTTATGATTCACCTAATCCCACCCCCCTCATTCATCAATTAGAATTAGATCTAATTGCTGGACGTAAATGCTATGTAACCACTGATAGTCGTTCTGGTCGTTACAGTTGTGAAACTATTGAGCATTATTTAAGAGAACGGTTGCAAAAACTCAAAAAAGAATTTCCCGAAACCTTAGTAATTAGCAGTCATACTACTAATACACCCGGTCACGCAGCCGTTGATTTTATAGCGGCTATTAATCAGAAAATTAGCGATTATCATACGGTTTTTGTTACCCCTAGTTTGGGAACAGGAATTAGTATTGATGTTCAACATTTTGACCGAGTTTATGGTATTTTTCAAGGGGTGATTCCTGACTCAGAAGCCCGTCAAGCCTTAGCAAGAGTTAGGGATGATGTTCCCCGGATTATTTGGTGTGCTAAACGGGGTATTGGCTTAATTGGAAGTGGGAGTACAAATTATCGTTTACTATCTCATTGGTATCAAGAGAACCAAAAAGAAAACCTAGCTTTACTAAGTCCATTGCATAAAATAGATGTGGATTTACCTTTAGTTTATGATCCCATTCATTTACGCACTTGGGCAAAATTATCTGCAAGAGTTAATGCTTCTATTCGTCTCTATCGTCAATCAATGCAAGAGGGATTGATAACTGATGGACATCACATTCAAATCCGAAGTAATGAAGTACAAAATAATATTCTGCGCGATTTACGTTTGGCATTTTTTGCCACTGAACCTAGTGATTTAGAAAACCGCAAACGATTAATTTTAGAAATTGTTAAAGTTCAAAAAGATTGGGCGCAAAGTCGTCAAAAAGCCAAGGAAATTAAAGGCAAAATCAAAGACATTAAACAGCAAAATCAACTAGCAAATGCTAATGCTGTCGCTAATGCTAGGGATATTGGTTATATGGAATATGAACAGCTATTAACTAAACATTCTCTCACCCATGAAGAACGTCATCAAGTTAATAAATATATCCTCAAACAAAGGTATGGAATTGTCGTTACTCCCCAACTCAAATTACAGGATGAAAAGGGGTATTATGGACAATTGTTAATTCATTATTATCTCACTCATGAAAGTGAATATTTTCATGTAAAAGATCAGCAAGAATGGAATCAGCAATTATTTTGGGGAGAAGGTAAAGTTTTTCTCCCAGATTTAAAAACTTATACACTCAAGGTGGAAGCTATGCGGGCTTTAGGAATGCTACAATTTCTGGAATTACAGCGCGTATTTAATGAAAATGATCCTGATTTGATGTGGTTGAAAAATGTAGCTATGCAAAGTAGTAAACACATTAAACGGGCTTTAGGTATTGATCTAGTTAGGGGTAAAGAAGCTGTTTCAGGAATTAAGATATTAAACCGACTTTTGAGTTTATTGGGGTTGAAGTTAAAACAAGTAAATACTGGTTATCAAATTGATTTAAAAACCTTAAATGATGGTAGAGAGAAAATATTTACAATTTGGCAAAATCGGGATGATTTGATGTTAAATTCTTTGCATAATCTCGAATATGAAATTGTGGATTTGTCTAGCAGGGATGAATATGAATCTGTGCCTATGAATTACAGTAAGTTTCAACTTTGTGAGTTACAAAAATAGCCCAGATGTGATTAACTGAATTAGTCAGAATTTTAGTGGTTATAGTTAGCAATAACTTTATTAATTGCTAACTATAATTTTCTTGATCACGCAGAGACGCACAGAGGAATAAAAATACGTTTTATTGTTTGAGAATTGCATTCTTTTTTAAAGGTTTATCTTGTTCATAAATAAGCTGTTCTTTCATTAGTAAAGCCGTTTCTGCTTTTTGTAATTCTACTCCTAAATACATGGCATGAGAAATTTGTAAACCCGGACAATCTGTGAATATTTGCTGAGAAATTTTATGTGCGGATTTACCAGAGTAACAATTAACTATTTCTCCAGAACCGGGGGTTGTATGTTCGACAATAATCTGATTATTTTGAATGGTAATAATGAAGCTACCCGCAGGATCAAAATAGTCTTTTCTTTGAGCAATTTTACTATATTGAGATGAAATTACGTTAGCGACATTTTCAAAACAATCATCATAAATATGGGCGCTTTGACTAATGGTAATTAATGCTCCCATTTTTAATACATGATCGGTTTTATTAATTAAAGCATCATAAATATACTTTTGTAAAGCTCTTAATCCCATGGCATTGGCTGGCCATGCTGAGAACATATCATTACTACGAAAAGTCGCGGTTAAAGATAGTTCATTATCTACTATTCTCACCCAAATATGATTTAAGCAAGGTGGGTTATCGTTATGATCTTGATTAGCATCCCACAAGGACATTACAGCCCTTGCGGAATTAATGTCATGGGCTAATTTTTCAATTACTTGTTCAATTTGATCTTTTCCAAACCAAGAACGTAACCTTTGTCCATAGGTGTATTTTACCCCTTCTTGATTGATTGCATTATCTAATATCTGAGATATATATTCTTTTAAAAAACTCCTGTCTATTGGTAAATAGTTGGGTTCAGGAAAGTAAAAATCATCGGGTTCGTCGGTAATAATTGCCATTAAATCTATCAATTCCTGCCATGTTCCATCATAACCTGTGGGTCTAATTGTCCCGGTTGTCTTAATTCTATGAATGATTTTTACCCAAGTTTCAGCAATGGTTCTACCTTCTATTCTGTGTCCATATCTTGTGCCGGGAAAAACGTTTGATTCAGTTACGTTCATGGGAAATTCTAAGGGTGTTCCCCAAGGTGGAACGGGTTTTTTATTTGCATAATATTTAACTTTTTCAACAGCATCAGATATTGATATGACTTCTTGAATTTCTATGGAGTTACGCAATTTTTCTAAGGCATTTATATTAATATCAATATCAATATAACCCGGAATCAAAGAACGAATTACCCAAGATTTTCGCCCAATATCACTAATACTTTCTTCTACACCATGACGGAAAAAATCACCTAAACATTGACAACCACCTGCGTTTTTATCTTCTTTGGTAGCATTTAGAATAACCAAGTATCTAACATGAGGATTTAACAATAAATTACGAATTAATAAATTTATACCCCTTGTTGGTGAGTATAATTGTCCAATTACAGCATATTCATTGTTATTTAAGTGTTTATAGACTGCTTCTTTTACGGTCCATCCGGTAATTAACGCAGTTTGCCCACTTCCATAAATTAACTGATTTGGTTTATGTTTAGCTGTATAATAAAATTGGGTTATTTCCTTGCTCACTTAATTTACCAGATTTTTATGACTAATGATTGATTATTTAGGATACAATAATTGATCTAAATTAATAAATTGTGTGATAATCATAACCTAAATAATCAATTGATAACGGTATAGTTAAGCATGGATTATCGGGATGCAGGCGTTGATGTTGAAGCAGGTAGAGCTTTTGTAGACCAAATTCGTAATTTGGTTCATAGCACTTTCAGAAAAGAGGTTTTAGGCGGATTAGGTGGCTTTAGTGGCTGCTTTCAACTCCCCACAGGTTACAAAGAACCAGTTTTGGTTTCTGGGACAGATGGTGTGGGTACAAAATTGAAAATAGCCCAAATTCTCAACCGCCATGATACTGTGGGCATAGATTTGGTGGCAATGTGCGTTAATGATGTTTTAACATCAGGTGCAGAACCTTTATTTTTTCTCGATTATGTAGCTACGGGTAAATTAGACAAGGAACAATTAACTCAGGTAGTCGCAGGAATAGCTACAGGTTGTAAATTAGCCGGTTCAGCTTTATTGGGCGGAGAAACGGCGGAAATGCCCGGTTTTTACCAAATTGGTGAATATGACTTGGCTGGTTTTTGTGTGGGAATTGTCGAAAAAAGCCGAATGTTAGACGGTTCTCAGGTGCAAATAGGAGATGTGGCTATAGGTTTAGCTAGTGCGGGTGTCCATAGTAATGGGTTGAGTTTAGTCCGCAAAATTGTCAGTGATGGCGGGTTTGCATGGACTGATACACCAGATATACTACATGGAAAATCTATTGGTGAGACTTGCCTCACGCCTACACGCATTTATGTTAAATCTGTTTTAGCCGCTTTACAATCTGGTGCGGAAATTCATGGTATGGCTCACATTACTGGTGGCGGTTTACCAGAAAATTTACCTAGATGTTTAAATCAGGGTCAAGCGATTAAAATGATACCCGACAGTTGGACTATTCCTCCGGTCTTTCGTTGGTTAGCTGGGGCTGGTTCTGTCGGTACTGAAGCTATGTATCATACATTTAACATGGGTATTGGTTTTGTATTATTAGTTCCACCCCAACAAGCAGAACAAATGATTACTCATTTTCAGTCCCAGGATATTCCCGCTTATGTAATTGGCGAAGTGATAACTGGAACAGGTGAATTAGTTAATTTATTGTAAGGCCAAACGTCTAAATTATCCGTATTAGACTATACACATAAAACCCATCTCCATGGGTTTGAAAACCTGAATTTTTCCTGAGTTCCCATAGATTGACTTTTATACTTTGAAAACAATTGTGGTCAATTTCTGTTTCATTTGTAGCAGGATAACGAGTTGTCACATACAAACTTTAGATTCTCTGATGGAAGTAATCAAAAATACTCATCGTTTTCAGCGTTAATATTTGCTAAGATACTATTGACATATTGCAAAAATCCATTCGTGTACTTAAAGAAGTATCTGTAATTGCCATTTAGCGGTATTGGTTATATCTCACGTATTAAGTAATACCCGTTTTGAGAAAAATGTAATTTTTGTGTAGAGGGGTTATGGTTATAAATTTTGCCCGGACTACTGTTTCCAAGGAACTACTAAAGCAAGTATTCCAACATATTGATGCTCAAAGTTGTCCCCAGTTATTTAATTTTCATATGCACACGGTTCACTCTGATGGTAGACTAGAACCGAGTGAGTTGATGAGTCAAGCGATCGCAATTGGCTTAAAAGGTCTAGCAATCACTGATCATCATAATATTGATGGTTACAAAGTAGCCCAAGCTTGGTTAGAAAATTGGAAATGCAGTCATCCAGATACACATACTCCATACCTGTGGAGTGGTGCGGAAATTAACGCCAATTTGCTAGATACTGAAGTCCACATTTTGGCTTATGCTTTTGAGTCAGAACACCCCAGCATGAAACCTTATTTACAAAAAATACCTGTGGTGGGTAAGGCTTATCAAGCAAATAGCGTGATTACAGCCATTCAAGAAGCGGGGGGATTAGCCGTACTTGCTCACCCAGCCCGGTATAAGCGATCGCATTTTGATCTAATTCCTGCGGCCGTAGATAACGGAATTGATGGTGTGGAGACTTTTTACGCTTACAGTAATCCCAAACCATGGAAACCTAGTCTTGTGGAAACCCAGGAGGTACAAGAATTAGCGGAGAAATTCAATTTATTTAACACCTGTGGTACTGACACACACGGTTTAAATCTACTGCAAAGGTTGTAAACTTGTATTTATCTACTTTTCAACTCCCGGTTTACATAACCAGGGGGTTAACACATTTATTATTTTGGTCTCAATGTGATTCTCATAAATCAGGGCTGAAGCCCTAACTACGAACTGAAATCAGGGCTGAAGCCCTGACTACGAACTGAAATCAGGGCTGAAGCCCTGACTACGAACTGAAGATTATAATTTTGTGTGACATTTTGATGACACTTTATTGACAAAATTATCAGCTAGATATAATAATTCCAGATCATCAATATCAAAGTCACCTGCTAATACATCTTTGACAGCGGATATTTGATCATTATCTCTAGAAAGTCTGAAACATTCTTCTAAATCTACTGCTAAATCAAACAATGATATATCTCCTAAATGCTTTCTAATTTTTATAGCTACATCATCATCACTAACCAAAAATTCTTTAATAGCATCAAATAACGGACTAGATATTTGATCATCTCCCCAAGTTTCTAACCAATCACTTTCTACATCTTCTACATAAATATGAACAAAATTTAATCCATAATTTAACCAATCTTGCTGCATATTCCGGGCTACTGCTAACGCTTCAGTCAGATTTTCGAGTTGAGCGTTGCTATTAGTTTGTTGTTGATTAACCATAAATGGCATTTTCAGCAGATTAATGATGTTGGCTAGGACACAGATTTCGATTTTAATATTTGGGAATCAGGAAAAATTCATATACTTTCCTGCGGCCAGGTGATCACTGTTATACAGTGCAACATTGACTAATTGTTGAATAAAATCATTTTCTTGCGGATTATAACTCAAGAATAATCCTCTTTCTATTTCCCACAATTGCAGTGCATTTTGCCATTTTTGATATTTTTGAGCATGAAATTCTTCACTAACACTTGTGACTTGAATACAGAGTGGTTTATTTTGATGATTACTGACAATAAGGTCTGTGGCCATAGAAAGGTCAGCTATATAACGCCGCCAAAAATCCCCTTCACGATGGACAATATCTTGAGCTATATATTTAATGATATCACTATCAGCTTGATTAAATTCCCCTGCCATCATTTTTTTCTTCCAAATATAAAATTTGGTGTCTGTGGCGTTTATCCATTTAGGAAATAGATAACCGTACCAATATCTTTCATTGGCGGTCATTTGCTCAAACTGTAGTTTTTGCTCTTCTGGGGAGGGTAGAGATCTAATTGCTAACCAAACTCTAGAGTCTGTAATCACTTCTAATAAAAAAGCCACGACAATTGGTTTGGACATCAAAGAACCAAGCTTGATATGTTTAATCCAACGGTTGATCTCTATTAATTTTGTCATGAGACTTGGATCTATTTCAGAGGCTTGTTCAATCAGTAGGTTTAATTTATCCTTAATTTCTTTGGCTTGCAAACTGTATCCTATGGTAAAACACTAACTTAGTTGCTAAAGGCTTATGTCTAACTTGATCGGTAAATAAGATTGTTAAAAACATCATCATTATTTTATTTTACTACAGCGCTGATAAATTCAGCCTTGTTTAATTTTCCTACTAAAGTAGGATTAGATAATCATATCAGTAAATAATCTTTACATTCAGTGCAGCTTTATGAAAATTTCAACATTATTTAGTACAACTTAGTTAAGAATAGTTTTAGCCACAATATCGTTTTTATCCATTACTATGTCTCAACCAACTATAGAATCCATTTTACAGGAAAAGCGGCTATTTCCACCTGACAGTGATTTTTCGCAAAATGCCCATATCAAAAGTTTAGCAGACTATCAGCGTCTTTATGACCGAGCAAAAGCCGATCCTCAGCAATTTTGGGCAGAATTGGCAGAAAATGAGTTACAATGGTTTCAAAAATGGGACACTGTACTAGATTGGCAACCGCCTTTTGTCAAGTGGTTTGTCAACGGTAAGATTAATATTTCTTACAATTGTCTTGACAGACATCTCACTACCTGGCGTAAAAATAAGGCTGCGTTGATTTGGGAAGGAGAACCGGGAGATTCTCGCACTCTGACATACTCCCAATTACATCGAGAAGTTTGTCAATTCGCTAATGTACTAAAACAATTGGGCGCGAAAAAAGGCGATCGCATTGGTATTTATATGCCTATGATTCCCGAAGCCGCCATAGCTATGTTAGCCTGTGCCAGAATTGGCGCACCCCATAGCGTTATTTTCGGTGGTTTTAGTGCTGAAGCCTTACGCGATCGCTTAAATGATGCAGAAGCAAAGATAGTAATCACAGCGGATGGTGGTTGGCGCAAAGATGCAATTGTCCCCCTCAAAGAACAGGTAGACAAGGCTTTAGAAAACAATGCAGTTCCCAGTATTACAGATGTGCTAGTTGTCAAACGCACAAATCAAACAATACAAATGGTAGCCGGTCGTGACCATTGGTGGCACGATTTACAAAAAGGCGTTTCTGCGGATTGTCCCGCAGAACCAATGGACAGTGAAGATATGCTATTTGTTCTCTACACTTCCGGTAGTACGGGAAAACCGAAAGGAGTAGTTCACACCACAGGAGGTTATAACTTATACAGTCATATCACTACCAAATGGATTTTTGATCTTCAGGATACAGATGTATATTGGTGTACTGCCGATGTCGGTTGGATTACAGGACATAGCTATATAGTTTATGGACCCCTTTCCAACGGTGCAACCACTGTCATGTATGAAGGTGCGCCCCGTGCTTCTAATCCTGGATGCTTCTGGGATGTGATTGAAAAATACGGCGTGACCATTTTTTATACTGCACCAACCGCCATTCGTGCCTTTATTAAAATGGGTGAACATCATCCTAATAAACGTAATCTTTCTTCCCTGAGATTACTGGGAACTGTCGGTGAACCCATTAACCCCGAAGCTTGGATATGGTATCAAAAAATTATCGGTGGTGAACGCTGTCCGATTGTGGACACCTGGTGGCAAACGGAAACCGGTGGGATTATGATTACACCCTTACCTGGGGCAATTGCTACAAAACCCGGTTCAGCGACTCTACCTTTTCCAGGTATTATTGCGGATGTAGTGGATTTAGAAGGTAATTCTGTTCCTGATAATGAAGGTGGTTATTTAGCCATTCGTCATCCTTGGCCAGGAATGATGCGGACTGTGTACGGTGATCCTGACCGTTTCCGGCGGACTTATTGGGAACATATTCCGCCTACAGATGGTAAATATACGTACTTTGCTGGCGATGGTGCGAGGAAGGATGAAGATGGCTATTTCTGGGTCATGGGGCGCGTAGATGATGTCCTGAACGTCTCTGGACACCGCTTAGGAACAATGGAAGTAGAATCAGCCCTAGTGTCTCATCCGGCAGTGGCCGAGGCTGCTGTAGTGGGTAAACCGGATGAATTGAAGGGTGAGGAAGTTGTAGCTTTTGTAACTTTAGAGGGTACTTATCAGGCCAGTGAGGAGTTAAGTAAGGAACTGAAAAAGCACGTTGTAAGTGAGATTGGGGCGATCGCTCGTCCTGCTGAAATCAGGTTTACTGATGCTTTACCGAAAACGCGATCTGGTAAAATTATGCGTCGTTTATTGCGGAATTTAGCAGCAGGTCAGGAAGTGTCTGGGGATACTTCGACGTTGGAAGACCGCAGTGTGTTGGATAAGTTGCGGGAAGGTGCATAGTTTAAGGTAGTTTCGCATCACTGTGTAAAATCTATATGGGGTGGGCAAAATTGCCTACCCTGTATTGTGTGAAGAAAATTATAACTTGAATTATGATAGGGGTATATATAAGAAAATGAGGGATGCACTAGGACAAAGAGGTGAATTGATATTTAGCCTTTTAATGACAGAATTTCACTCTGATGCGGGTCCAATTTTTAAGCCACAGTTTTTAGGAGATAAATGGCAGTATGTTGATTTTATTGTGGAGTTAATAGGTGCAGGTTCATATATTCCCTATTTCTTTGTACAAGTCAAAACTACTAGGCAAGGTTATACTAAAAAAGATAACCGTTTGAATGTGAAAGTAGAAAAAAAATCTGTAATTGGTATAGCATGTTATCTAGCACCAACTTATATAGTTGGAATTGATGAAATTCAAAAAACAGGTTATATAGTTTCTGCTAATGGAGAAAATTTAAAATCTCTCTCAAGCCTATCTACTGAATTTCCTATTGATAAACAAAATAGAGAAATCCTTTGGAATGAAGTCAATGATTTCTGGAAACCTTATACACAGAATAAACAAAAAAATTTAAGTTCCAAGTTCAAATGGAGATGAAACAATGCAAACAGAACAACCTTGGTATATTGGTTTACGTTCAAAAGCTTTAGCAATAGTATCTTTAACTGAACGTGATGATTTGATTATTTATAGAGATCAAAAAGATTATGATTTGGATGTTCTAGTTTCCATTAGTAAAAATGGTAAGGATATTAATAGGCTTTTTGGTGTGGAAATAAAAGCTGTAAAATCTACACCTAAGATAATTCAAAATGAGGATATTTTCAATATAGAAGGAGCAGATATAAATGTTCTGCAATCACGATTTACAAAGTGTAATTTTCCAATATGTCTATTTTTCTTTACTCTGGATAATGATAATGGGTATTACAAATGGATTCTCGAACCAATTATTGATAACGAAAACGGTAACAAATTAAAACGTAATGGAAGTCCAGAATTTAGAAAATTAACCAATGAATCAATAAATAATATTGTTGATTTAGTGAATCAATGGTACAATAATGCACCAATTGATTATAAAATACCTGATGTAATACCAAAACCTTTACTATCAAAGCGTAAAGTGAAACGGTTTTTAAAACAAATGGAAACAAAACAGCAGAAATCGCAAGATAATATCAATCATTAAGTACATGAAAGGTGGCTTTTACCAGTGAAGCATCATAATCAATTGTCTGAATCAGGATGTCCAGGATTTAAGGATTTGCAGGATGTTTTTTAACAGTATCATGTTTTGATTTTTGATTATCCATCTTTATCTGTGTTTATCCGCGTTTATCTGCGTACCCTTCGGGAAGCAAGCTACAATTATTCTTGGTATTACTGTTGTTAGATTACTATTTTTTTTAAACGAACCACAGAGGACACAGAGGACACGGAGAAAAAATATCAGTTATCTTTGTGTGGGAAGGGAGTAATTTTCTCGTTCATCTAATTAATTATCTCAGAATTGGGAAAGATTTCAGGTGAGGGAAAAAGATCCCCGACTTTTATGAGCAATTTATCATTTATGGACACAATCAATAAAAGAAGTCGGGGATCTGATCATGAACAAGTGCTATAGCTGAATACTTACGATTTTACAAACAATTAATTACAAAAGCAGATAAAAGATTTGACTCCCATCTTCAGGAATTAAAAGACAAAGGAGAATAAAAATATGGCGACAAAATTAAGTGATATCATGGCACAATTACCACCCCTGTATTGTGTGAAGGTTGAGATTTTCAAGTTTCTCTCTTGGGAAGGATTATTAAAATATAAATCATCTCTACAATGTATGATATATTTTACCCTGAGTGAAGTTGGGCTTGGTTTACCCTCCAAGCCTTTTCATTTTTTCACCTGTTTCCTGTAAGCTTTTTAAGCTTTTATAGTCTTTGTCCTGCATAAATGGATCTTTTCTCACCATGACGGCGAATAATAGCTTCAGCGTTACTGATTTCTATTAGTATCCACCCTGTACCACCAATATTTTCCCCCAGATTAACCCTGCGAGTGCTACCATCTATGTTAAATAAAGCCGCAGATTGATTACCTGATTCCAATATTCCCTCTAGTTGTACAGAAATTGTTGAAGTAACAGTCGCTAATTTTGCCGGTGCCTCTTTTAAAGGTTGAGAATTAATCTCTGTCTTTTTTGTTTTCGGCTGAGTTGCTGGTTGTACATTCTTGATAGGAGGATTATTGACTACTGAAGGTGAAGGTTGTGGTATTCTGACTGAAGAAATGGTTGGTTGTTGGTAAACTGAGTCTGGAAATTGGTCAACTGGAATATTTTTTTTATTTATCGC
>NZ_KE384631.1:0-6041 GCF_000426905.1 Dolichospermum circinale AWQC131C | reverse complement strand
TGTGGCAATTGCAACCTGGGGAACAGGAGGTAAATTATTGCCAGCTATCGGTAAGGGAGAAGCTTTAATTTGTGGTTGGGTAATTTGCTGTTGCGTACTTGGTAAAGGTAAGCTATTATTTGGCTTAAAACTAACATTAGTCAATTTTGGTTTGACTGTAGTTGTGTAATTGCTCTTTTCTTGCTGTTCTATCAGTAAAAAAGCAGATAACATATAGTTCACTAAATCTAATTTAGAATCTGATTTCAGATTAACAGATCCTAGCGTCTGGTTGTTTTGTGAACTAGAATTTAACTGAGTATCCGCTGTATTTAATAGGGCAAAGTTCATTAGGCAAAGCGTACATAATGTAGCCATAGACCAACCTAATCCCATATATGTTAGTTTATCTAAACCACTGGTTTGTGATCTCTCTGTAGTAGTAATTGCTCCCGGAAAGGAAGAATTAACTACTAGGTCTGTTTTTAGTGGACTTTTAACAAGTGAAGCAGACGTTAATGAGTGCTTGACTTTTGGTGATAAACTTGCGTCTGTCCTGATTAATCCCCCGTTGCAATTATGTATATATTTTTCCTCAGTTTGATCACAATTCTCCTCACTGCTACCATCGAGAATGGTATCAATATCAGCAAAAATTTCGTTCATTAAGCTTTCAGCACAGGTTTCTATTGAACAAAGCTCTTCTGTAACGAAATTTTTCCCTGCTTCTGAATTAAGTAAATCAGTGCTAGATGTTAGTAACATATATGCTTTTGTGGTTGTATCTGAAAATATGAAAATAATGAAAAAATCAAGCTATTGCGGAAATTCACTAACTTTCTTCATTAAACAACTAATCTTGGTTTTTGTGAATACAGGAATTTATTAAATAAATAGTATTAAATATTACTTTTATCATGATTACCTAGCGGTAACTCATGAATTACCGCTACTCTTGTTAAGACAGAATTACTGAGGTTGGGGTGGCTTTAGTGATGTTATTTTTAGATATTTCTAAGTATATCAAAAGGGCGTTGATATCTGCCGGGTTAACACCACCAATTCTCGCAGCTTGTCCAATAGTTAAGGGTTGGACTTTATTCAACTTTTCCCTCGCTTCCTTCGATAAAGTATCAATGGTTGAGTAGTCCAAATCACTAGGTAGCTGGCGATTTGCTTGACGGGCAACTTGGTCAATTTGGTTTTGCTGTCTTGCTAAATAACCAGCATACTTGATATCAATTTCCGCTCCTTCTTTTTCCGCTTGTTTGAGGTTGGGGTTATGGAGTCCGTAACGTTCCAAGTCAATGTAATGGATACCTGAACGACGCAGTAAGTCAGCGAGGGTAATAGAACCTTTAATAGCTTGTTGGGTATCATCTGCGATCGCTTGTCCTACTGCCTCATTTTCCTTTATTCTAGTACAATGCAGTCGTTCTTTCTCCGCAGTAATTTGTGCTTGTTTTTCGCTAAACAAATTCCAGCGCCTATCATCAATTAAACCAATTTCCCGTCCCAAAGGTGTCATACGCAGATCAGCATTATCAGAACGTAGTAGTAAACGATACTCTGAGCGACTCGTAAGCATTCGATAAGGTTCTCGTAAATCCTTCGTACACAGGTCGTCAATTAACGTACCAATATAACTTTGTTCACGGGGAAAAATAATCATTTCTTCACCCCGTACAAACCGCGCTGCATTGATTCCTGCCACTATCCCTTGAGCAGCAGCTTCTTCATAACCTGTAGTCCCGTTTACCTGTCCGGCACAAAATAATCCGGGAACTTTCTTAGTCATCAAGGTGGGAAAACACTGGGTTGCAGGTAAATAATCATACTCTACTGCATAGGCAGGACGTAACATTACACAATTTTCTAAACCTGTCAAACTCCGCAACATCAAAATTTGCAAAGTTTCTGGTAAACCAGTAGAAAAACCCTGAATGTATAATTCAGGAATATCTCTTCCTTCCGGTTCAATAAAGATTTGGTGACTTTCTTTATCTACAAAGCGGACAATTTTATCTTCAATACTCGGACAATAACGGGGACCGGTTGCTTCCACCCAACCACCATACACAGGGGACAGATGTAAATTTTCCTGAATTAAACGATGAGTTTCTTTAGTGGTCCGAGTCATGTGACAAGGCATTTGTTCCCGTTCTACCCAGACTTCGGGGTCAAAACTGAACCACCGTACAGCGTCGTCTCCAGGTTGAATTTCCATTTTACTGTAATCAACAGAACGTTTATCAACCCGTGCTGGTGTCCCGGTTTTCAGTCTACCAGTTTCAAATCCTAAGCGGTTCAAAGTTTGTGTTAACCCTTCCGCTGCAAACTCTCCCGCGCGGCCTGCGGCCATGGATTTATTTCCCACCCAAATTTTCCCACCTAAAAACGTCCCCGTGGTGAGAATTACCGCTTTACAGTGGAAAGATACGCCAAAATAAGTTTCTAAACCAATAACTTCATTATGATCATTTAAGATTAAATCCGTCACCATCCCTTCTCTAATTGTCAAATTCTCTTGATTTTCGACAATTCCCTTCATTATCGCCGCATATTCTCTTTTATCAGTTTGCGCCCGTAATGCCCAGACCGCAGGACCGCGTGAAGAATTGAGGATGCGTTTTTGTAAGTATGTCCGGTCTGCCATTTTGCCAATTTCCCCCCCTAAAGCGTCTATTTCATGGGTTAATTGGGATTTGGCAGGTCCACCCACTGCGGGGTTACAGGGTTGCCAAGCGATCTTATCTAAGTTTAGGGTCAATAGCAGAGTTCGACAACCGAGGCGGGCATTAGCCAGTGCTGCTTCACAACCTGCGTGACCTGCACCGACGACAATTACATCATAAGCGTCTGGAAATTCAGTGAAATTGTGCATGGTCTTAGTTACAAAATTAAGTTAGTTAGGAATTATGATATAAATTCCTTATTATACATTATTTTTAATTTGTCGGTAATTCGTGATCTGCTTGCAGCAGCACTTAGCGATCGCACTATACTTAAAAATAAGTTAATTCTTAGTCCGTTTCTACCAGAAAAATATAGGTTAAATAAACCACGAAGAAACGAAGACCACGAAGAAAGAGGGAAGATAGGTAATCTTATATTAGGAAGGGAGTAACTATCTTTATTCAGATTTTTACACTAATAAATTTTCTATTCCTGTTGTTGTTCCTGCTGTAGAAACTTGGATAACTCTGCTATATTGTAACCGCCATTGTAAGGCGTTAGAAATTGTTAGGTAGCCTATTTCTGGGGGTGATTGTAAAATTCGTTCTGCTAGTGCCTCGCGTCCAATTTCATCTAAAGGAAAATTACGTTCTTCTAAAAAAGCTATCACATCATCTTTATTGCCATTGCGGCGGATAATTTCTTTAATTCCATAGGTAGTTTGATAGTCTCCAGTTCTTTCTTTAGTTACAAAAACGACATTCTGACATTTTAAATTGGCAGTTAGAGAACTATGATCATCAATTTTTTCGTATGCAAATATTAATAAGTTATATCCTAAACCATAGACTTTTTGACTAGCATTTCTAAATGGACAGGAAGACTGAGGCTGTTTAATAGATGTTACTTTTAAATCTACTTCTAGTCCCGGAAAATCTATACCTAACGCAGCACTACCAAGGGTATATTCATATCTTGAGGACAGATATTGATTAAAAGTAGACTCAACATAAGTTCCCACGGCTTTACCATCTGTAACTCCGTACAAATTATAAATTTGTGTTACACTTAATTCTAAGCAAAAATTACGTGCTGCCGTTTTTAACGATTCTAGTGTTAGTAATTCCATTTTTAAATTAAATAGCCAAAGTTAATTGTTGCCAAGAAGATTTAGTAAATTCAATATTGCTTTTACCAATTCTTTGACATACCCATTCTACACAAGTAGGAACAATTGCATTACCAAATAAAGCATATTGGTCATAAATTCTCGCTATTCGACACCAATCATCAGGAAACCCCATTAATCTGGCATATTCAACATTAGTTAAACGCCGATATTTATCAGCTACTTTATAACGTTCATAATGTCTTGATGTCGAAGCAGTTAATGTTGATGCAATTCCATTAATTCCAAATATTGTATAACCTAATCTTGCGCCTCCATCTTGATTATATAATAATTCTACACCATGACAATAACGATTTACAGCTTTACTTTTTTTAATTCTTTCTAAGGTATCAGATGTAAAGTCAAATTGAGGATCTACTATTGAATCATCTTGTAAAATATCTTTTAATTTCTGTCTAGGCTTGGTATCCGGTAAAGTAGAAAGATTCAAAGTTAACATTTTATTTTTATAAGCAATTCCCCAATTGTAATTCTTACCTTTATTTTCAACTATAGGCATCATATCTTTTTCTAGTAATTCTTCTATATTTTCTAAATCAGTTAAATCTGGTTGAGTTAAGAAAACTGATGTATTTTGTAAAAGTTGATAATTTATACGCACTGAATTTAACTTAGTCCCAAAAATAAAAATCCTGTCTCTATTTTGAGGAATACCAAAGCTAATAGGACTAATAATTCTCCATTCTATAAAATAATCTAATGCTGAAAGTGCATTTAAAATCACTCGAAAATGATAGCCATTTTCCATTGTTAAAAGTCTTTTGACATTTTCTAAGAAAAAATATTTCGGTTGTTTTTTATCTATTATTTCTACAATACGCTCAAATAAAGTACCTCTCACACAATCTCTCACACCCAACTTTTTACCAGCAGGGCTAAATGGTTGACAAGGGAAACCAGCAGTTAGTAAATGATGATTGGGTATATCTGATATCGGGATTTTATTAATATCACCTAACACTAGAGAATCTTTCCCAAAATTACTTTCATAAACTTGACAACTCAATTCATTGATATCATTAGCCCATATAGTTTCAATATTAGCATTTGCCATACCCAAGCGAAAACCACCGATACCAGCAAATAATTCTACCGCTTTTAAATTCTCTGTTTTCATATATTAATTGTCTATTATTTAATAATTACTCATCTGTAAAATAATCGGAATCTATTTTTTTAATTTCGTAAATAGAGACAGTGGAAACACCCACATGATTATCAATCATTAATTGAGCTAATTCTTCTCCATCTATTAACACAATTTTACTGTCTATAATAGATACATATTCTCTTGCTTCTTGGGAAAATCTGGAAGTAGTGATAAAAACACCTTTTCTTGCTCTTTGTCCATGTAAAGCCCCGACAAACTTTTGAATTTCTGGTCTACCAACAACAGTATTATCCCATCTTTTAGCTTGAACATAAACAATATCTAAGCCTAATTTATCCTCCTTAATTATACCATCAATTCCCCCATCTCCACTTTTACCGATCGCTCTCCCTGCATCACGTCTTGAGCCACCATAACCCATTTTTACAAGTAAATCTACCACTAATCTTTCAAAAAAATCAGGTGAACAACTTTTCACACGGTTAAGTAACTCTAATTCTAATTCTTTTCTAATTTTCTGATATCCAAATTCTATAGATTCCTGGGGTGTAGTCTCTGATGTTTCTATAATTTCCGGTTCTGATTTATCATTATCTTTTTTAGTAGTTTTAAATTCTATAAACTCTGGAAATTGATTAAGAAACTTGAGATTAATTTCCGATGGATTTTGACTTAAAATCTCCTTACCTCTGTCAGTAATTTGAAAAAATCCTCTTTTGGGAGAAATAAATAAACCTGCTTTTTTCAAATAAGTTCTTGCCCAACCTACTCTATTATCAAAAACCGCTTGTTGTCCACTAGATAATAATTCCTTTCTTTCGTCATCACTTAAATTAAAAACATCAGCTAAAAATGTAATAGCGTCTCTTAAAGAATGTTCTTTACCATCACTTGCATATTGCAATAAAGGAAGCATAATAGCTTGAAAGTCAGGAATAGTCATTTTTCACAAATCAAAAAATCAAGATATTAACTTTTATACCATACTCTTGTGTTTTTTGCCAATTTAGAAATATTGATGCAAATTTTAGTAGGAACTCTTACCCAAAATTAATAAATGTAACTTTCTAACTTCTTCCTTTG
>NZ_KE384630.1:20735-30587 GCF_000426905.1 Dolichospermum circinale AWQC131C | reverse complement strand
CATTTAAAAAATTGGTTCACTAATTGTTGTTACTGTACCTCATAACACCGGGAAGTGCTGTAAATATGCGTGGGTGGAAAACTCTGTAGAGACTTTCCATGGAACGTCTCTACAATTTTTCTCGGAGATGTCTAATAAACTGGTGGCTCGTCTCTTAATCGCTTTGATGTTTCCTGAAGCTCCACAAAACTTTTTTGGCGCGATCGCTCAATTATGAGTGTTTGTAAAATTGGTTCGAGACAGAGTTTAGCATCTTCATAACCTCGGTTTTGCAAGAGTTGAATCCGTTTGGGACTGAAATCTAGTAATTTGTTGAGACCACCCATATCTTCTCTTGGCCGAATTTCAATGATTGTTTGATTAGGGAAATCATGACGATTCCAAAGTTCACCATTTCCTAAATGAATGACGATCGCATGGGTACAACCACGATTTGCTAAGGCTTGGAGAGGGACATTATCACCTAGCCAACCGTCAACATAATGCTTGTCATCAACTTTTGATTTTGGTTTCTTTCATATAAGAACTTAAATTATTTATTCGTAGCGATCGCTTGTTGCCAACTGGTGACGATATCTTCTTTTTTAATTCCTGCCTCTATGAGTGTATCAATATTTATATTAAGCGTTTGTGTCTGGGAAATAATCGGAGTCCATGATTTGCTCTGGGGTAAAGGGACATTCTAGGGGAAAGGTGGTTAAGGGTAGTTTTGTTTCCCTTGCAGCGTTTTTTCGTGCTTTCTGATAGCACTCAGATATATTTTCTTTGAGGAATGGGTTTAAGCTAGGACTGTTTTCTAAGACTAATTCGAGTTCATTTCTTTGGGTTATTATAGTTGAAGTCCAGCTTTTTGTTTTCTTTTTTGGTTGATATTTATACTTTAATAGGTGCATAATTAAAACAATTAATCGGCTTTTAATTTCCCGTTTGTCATTGCTTCCCATTGATTGAACTTCCTCAATTAAGTTTTCTATATCTAGGTCTTGAATTTGTCCATTTTTGAGTTGCTTAACAGTTTGTTCTATCCAAAGATTAAAGTCGGTTTCATACAGATTCGTGGTCATAGGTTATTCTCCTAATAATTTGTGAGGGGATTCTTCCATCAAGTTATTTATTCGTAGTAATTGCCTGTTGCCAACTGGTAACAATATCTTCTTTTTTGATTCCTGCCTCGATGAGTGTATCAACTAATCCTTCCTCGAAGTTATCTTCTTCGATAATGATTTGAGAATTGCCGTTATCTTTTTCGATGAGTCGCGCATGAAATAGGATACTATCCATCCAACAATGTTTATCCCGACCTGTGGCAAGAACTAGAAAATGTCCAGACTCAGCATCACAAACTGGATAAAGTTTGATTGCTTGTAATCGCGGCTGTGCGATCGTGGCATCCTTTACGGTTTTTTTGAGAATGTCTATGTAATTTAATGATTTATCCATTGGATTATAACCTCCTGATCTGGTTCGTATATTATCAAGTTAATTTTATTGCGCTCGATCGCCAACTGGAAAATTGGCTTTTGAAAATGCTTAATATACATCTCTTGGCTGATGGCTAAGAATAATTGGCAATCTGGTTCTTGTTTTTCTAAAGCCCATTGGTAAAGTTGAAGTTGTCCCATTGTTTTTTGCAGATCGCTGATGACCGAAGAAGCATCAAAATCTTTGATCTCAACAGCTATTTTACGCCCTTCTTTTTCGGCTGTGAAGAACTTTTCTGCTCCTAAATCAGCTTTTAAGAGTGTTTCTCCAATCACCAAAATCAAAGGATCATCAGTAATTATCCATCCATCTTTTTCAAGGGTACGGCGTAAGGGAAAATGTAAATCATCTCTTCTGGACATTGTTATTTCCTATAATGTTATCAAATTTAATCTATCGCTTGCAGTTTCATTCACAATGCGTTCCACAAATTCTCTTTTGCTGGTTGCAGGATCATTGTATTTGGATAGCGACGACATAGCTCAAATGCGGCTTTTGCTGGGTCTTGGTGCGGCTGTTGTGTGGCTAATTCTAGGGTTTTACCAAGGGTGAACAAATAAGGCGTTTTCGCTATTCTTTGTTCAGAAATAGATTCTACTTCCAGCAAATAACCCGCAAGTTCTTGGTTTTCTGGGGATGTTTCGCTATATGAAAGGTTGAGGAGTTCGATTAATGAAAAATGGTTATCGGGGATTGTGTTATCCGTTGCAAGTATTCTATCGCTTATACTCTGACGCAGTTGGCTGTCTTTATCTTTGGTGATTAATCGTTCGTAATCGCCCAGTGCATAATCTACTATCTCACGAATAACAAAAGGAACTTGAATCACCCAATGAAATCCTTGATATGTCCGTTTTGATTACCATGCTGCGATCGCATCTTCAATTCTATGCTGAACTTCTGTTCTATAAACTCGTTGTTCTAATTTCAGAATCCGATGTTCGTGATCTTCGCTCCTATCCCTGACGGGACGCTCCGCGAACGTGGTTCATTAGTTCGTAACTTGTGGGTAATTACTAAATGTGCCTAAAAATGTCAATTATTGCCTATTAGCATAAAAATAATGTAGAGACGTTTCATGAAACGTCTCTACAAAGTGGTTTACCTCAAGGATACCAGCAGCTACACTAAAGCAGTGGTAAAGTTACTGATTCCTAAAGTACCAGTTAAACCTGTCACCTCAATAATGGCATCCGTAGTGGCACTAAATCCTGCGGTAGCGTCATTAATAGCGACAAAGGTACGAGTACCAAAGGTAAATTGAGCAGCAGAGTTAGCTGTAAACACAGTATTAGTTAACTTAGCTGCAATCCCAGCTGTATCAAGTGTTGCCACAGATCCGACATTAGAAAATCCGCTGCGAGCAATGAAAACAAGGAATAAATCATTACCAGTAGTAGCATTGAAGTCAGTAATAACATCAAAGTTACTCAGAATAGAATGAGTTAAAGTGCGGTAGTCAAAACGGTCTACTCCCAACCCTCCAGTTAAAGTATCTTTTCCAACTCCTCCGGTGAGGATGTCATTACCAGCACCACCATTAAGGATGTTATTACCAGTGTTACCAGTGATGACGTTATTACCTGTGTTCCCTGCACCGTTAATTGCTGCTGCTCCTGTCAGGGTTAGGTTTTCCACGTTAGCAAGAGCCGCAATGGTGTAAGTAACACTAGATTGAATGGTGTCTGTACCTCCATTAGCAAGTTCCGTAATGGTGTCAGTGGCACTATCAACAACATAGATATCATCACCTAAACCACCAATTAAGGTATCTGTACCAGCACCACCATTAAGGATGTTATTACCAGTGTTACCAGTGATGACGTTATTACCTGCGTTCCCTGTACCGTTAATTGCTGCTGCTCCTGTCAGTGTTAAGTTTTCCACATTTGCGGGTAAAGTTGTGGTGACAGAGGCTGTGAGAGTATCGGTTATCGTCGTAGTAACTGTTGTCACCGCACCAAGACTAGCATTAGTAGGAGAAGACAAAGTTAAAGTAAAGGTTTCATCTGCCTCATTAAGGGAATCATTGAGAATGGGAATATTGATGACTTGACTAGTAGCACCAGGGGCAAAGGTTAGAGTGCCATTGGTGGCGGTGTAGTCTAATCCTGCCGTTGCAGTACCGTTAGCAGTAGCATAGTTAAGGCTGACGGTTTGGTTGCTTGCTTGGGAAAGAGTGACGGTGTAGGAGGCGTTTTGAGGAGTGGTTAAACCTTCAACAACAGTCTGATTGCTGGGACTAAGATTAATCGTGGGTAACTGAAAGTAGTTGCCAAAATTAATGCCAGTCAATTTTTCCCCTGCTTTCAAGTTTAGAGCATAGGGAGTGGTGGGGAAGGTTTGTATCCAGCCTGTTTGATTCACTTCCCGGATGGCATATTCTCCTGGTCCTAAGTTGCTGAAGGTATATTGACCATCAGCGTTAGTGACTGTGGAGAGTTCCCAAGGATCTAATTTTCCATTGGCAACGCTATCAATGTAAATTGTCCAACCGGCTAGGGCTTTTTCGGTTGTTTCCCAGATGCCGTTACCATTAACGTCGTTCCATTTACTGCCTTGGATGCTTCCAAGTGGAATTTGAATGTCTCCATTTTTAAGCGCTAAGTTTGCCGCCAGCTTCGCTCCTTTAAGAAAACCTTCATCCCCCGTCACCACAAAATCGAAAACCCCACCATTTAAAAAAGCACCTTCAGCAATACCAAATTCCCGCCCCTTTGCGAAAGCGTTTGCTACTCCTTGGGGATTTTGTTGCGCTAAAGTTTCTAAGGAGACATAATTAGCGGGAAAACTTTTATTAGCAAATGTCGGTGTCCCGAAAAGGGATTCTTGCTGAGTAATCCGCCAACTATCTGCATAAGTTGTATGTATTGTTTGAACGGTGGGATTAGGTCCCAAGTCTGTGCCATTACGCAGAGCAAAATCATTGGTACTAACCCCATCACCATTACCTAAAAGCCCTTGAAGTACCCCAAAACGATAGTCAGCGGGATCAACAAAAATATTGATATAAGAGCCAGTATGGTCATAGGCAGTTACCTTATCATCATCTGAAGTGGCAATAATTCCATCTGGTCCTGCATAAGTCAATATATAAGCATCCACAAAACCACCCTTGGGGTCAGTAGCTTGAGTACGCTCAATTTTACTGTTACCAAGAAATACACTTTGACCATTTAACAAATTATAGGTCGCTCCGTCAATTTTTAGTTGTTGACCAACTGGAAGCTTCGTATCGAACACAACATTGTAACCATCTATCGTTGTGGCAAAAGCTGTGTTGACAGAAACAGTTGTACTTGCTCCCCAAGGTTTTTGACGGGTTTGCACTTGAAAATCATCTATCAGAGATTTGACAAGAATAAACTCCCCAACTGCTTGAAAATCATAGGGTTTTCCATCAAAATTTACGAGATGAACATCTCCCCAACCGTGACCTTGACCAACTACAGGGTTAGAGGTGAAAAAGACGGAAAAATCCTGCTGGACAAAAGAAGGCGAATTTGGATTTTTACCTACAAAAACGTCATAAGTGCCAGTGGCAGGAGGGGTAAAATAAATTTGCTCGTAGTCTTCTGTGGAGCTATTTGATGTGTCAGTTCCTGTTAACGTAGCAGCAGTTATCACATTTGTTATTGTATTTTTCACCCACACATCTAGGTTATTGATTCCAGTGGGATTTGTCCAAACTAGGGTGACTTCAAGAGGTTTTGGTGTGATGGGGTTGTAAGAGTAAGATAACCGACCGACGTTTAGGGTTGTCCCATAGGAAGTGTCTTCCGCTAATAAATACTTATTACCTGCAGCATTAAAAGCAAGAGTATTCAGCATATTGTTTGCTTCACTCCAGTTTTCTGCACCCCAAGGATTGGGCATGGGCGGTAAATTATCAGCGGTGTGGATGATTAGTCCCTTGACTGTTGAAGTGAGTGGCGTAATTGTCGTTGTATAAGTGAGAGGGCTTGGATTAGGTACAGAGTTTATATTAGTGAATGGAATCGCCGGGTAGGTGGTATTTGGAATGATAGTATTCCAATTACCCGCATTCGGACCACTTGTAAATTTAGTATATTTGAATCGCGCCCTGTATCCGTCTGACTGTTGAATTATACTGGAAAAATTGGTATTCCCTATTGTGCGTACATTCTCAAAGCTAGGGCGGTTCAATGTGTCATAATTCGTGAAGTAACTTTGTGATACGAGAAAACCAAGAGTAGAAACATTCTGCTCTATCTCAATACTCTGGCCATCTAATGTAATCGTCGCATGATCATTCTCACCTTTCAAAGCCTGTAATGTCCCAGCACTGAGACTATTACCACGCACTAAGTTAGAAAAAATGTCTCCCTCATCACCAGCGCTATCCGTCTGATTGATATGAGCATCAATAAAATGCCCGTATTCTTCTAACAAAACCGCAATAATGTCTGTCTCCGTAGCTGTATCAAGAAAATTAGCAGCGAGATAAATCTTATTCGTGCTAGTCCCATAAGCACCACTAGCGTTACCAAGAATGCTACTATCAAGAATTTCAATTTGCGGAAATGAACTAAAATCACCTACAAGCCATTGAGAACGGAGATTTGTGGCTACTGTATGGTCATATTGTGTGCCAAATGCTATTTCAAACAAATTCCAGAAGTCATTTAAACCAGCAAAGTTTTTCAGTTGGTTATAGGTCTTGTTGAGAGTGGCCTGAAGAAGATTAGTCATAACATCCTTTCCATCAACTACTTGTTTGCATTTACATTTAATCGATCAAGACTTATGAGACTGGCACTAGCGATCGCCCGGATACATGAAAGTAATCGCTATGTAGTAGCGTAGATGGTTTTTGCGGAAATAAATTTTTGCGGAAATAATTTTTAACAAATTCTTAACATTGGATTTAAATATTGGACTGTTATGTATTTAATATTACTTTATTTTTCTATGTAAACTCTAGTCAATAACTATATTATTAAGAAATGTAACAAAATAGCCATTAAAACGGCTTACCATCTTGACAACCAAGAAAAGAACAGATAGAGTGATATACATACCCGGGTAAGACCACTAGAAAGTTATATGCAAACTAAGCAAAAGGTTACGCTATATTTGTCGCCAGAATTGCACAGAAGACTGAAAATTCGTTCTGCTGTTGACTCAGAACCGATGTCAGATATGGCAGAACGAGCGCTCAATTTCTACCTGACGAACTCAGAAGTAGTAGAAGAATTAGAAGCGTCTTCTTATGGGCAGACCCATCGGCTTTATTCTTGTCCCACTTGTGAAACTTCACTGGTGTTACGGAATGGAGAACTAGTGGATTTGGGTAATCCAGCCGGAATAATAGGTGAGGAATCTCTACCTATTGACAACAGAGAAAAAGATCAAACCCATCCTAAGAGTGAGGAAGAATTAGTCCCTTGCTAGATAGGAATTGTTAATGATTAATTCATAGTATGGCTTCAGGCCAGGCTACCGCTATTAGTGCTGTCTCTATAAGGTCTCAAGTAGGTCGATAGTATGAAAGAAGAGCTCAATATTTTAATTCAAGCTCAATACCCTTTAATCTACCTTGTGACCTCCGAGGAAGAACGGGCAGAGCAGGCAATTTTTAAAGTCTCTCAAGAGTTAAAGCCCCAAAGGCGAGTATATGTGTGGACAGTAACTCACGGTATCGTCGAGTACGGTCAACCTCGCAGTACAACCCAACACAATACTGTTTCTCCCGAAGCAGCGATTGATTGGATAATTCGTCAAAAAGAAGCCAGTATATTTATTCTTAAAGATTTACATCCCTTTATTGATGCGCCAGCAACAACTAGATCGCTCCGGGACGCGATCGCTAGTTTCAAAGGAACGCACAAGAACATTATTTTAATGTCCCCTGTGCAACAAGTTCCCATTGAATTAGAAAAAGAAGTTGTTGTTTTAGATTTTCAATTGCCTGACATGGCTGAGTTGAATAAAGTTTTAACTGCCCATCAAGAGCAAAATCGGGAACGACGGCTGACAACCGAGGCGCGAGAAAGGCTTCTTCGAGCGGCTTTAGGTCTAACTAAAGATGAAGCTGAAAAAGTATACCGTAAAGCACAGGTAACAACGGGGCAATTGACGGAAAATGAAGTTAATATAGTCCTGTCCGAGAAAAAACAACTCATCCGCCGTAACGGTATCTTGGAGTACCTCGAAGAAGATGAAACCATTGATGCCGTGGGTGGTTTGGAAGAGTTGAAAACCTGGCTAACCCAGCGCTCGAACGCCTTTACCGAAAGAGCGAGAGAATATGGTTTACCCCAACCTAAAGGAATGTTAATTCTCGGTGTTCCCGGTTGTGGTAAGTCACTAATTGCTAAAACTACCTCCCGTTTATGGGGTTTACCAATTCTGAGATTAGATATGGGGCGGGTCTACGACGGCTCAATGGTGGGTCGCAGTGAAGCCAACCTGCGGAACGCCCTGAAAACGGCAGAATCAATTTCCCCCACGATTCTGTTTATTGACGAATTGGATAAATCCTTTGCGGGTAGCGGTGGTTCTGGCGATTCTGATGGGGGGACATCAAACAGAATTTTCGGCTCTTTCCTCACCTGGATGCAAGAAAAAAAATCTCCAGTTTTCGTAATGGCCACTGCTAACCGCGTAGAACGCCTACCTGGGGAGTTTTTGAGGAAAGGTCGTTTTGATGAAATTTTCTTTGTGGATCTGCCCACACCTGAAGAACGTCAGGATATCTTCGGTATTCACCTGACCAAACGCCGGGAAGATATTGCTAGATTTGATTTAGGACAACTAGCAAAAATGTCCGATGGCTTTTCGGGGGCAGAAATTGAACAGGCGGTCGTGGCGGCTATGTATGAAGCCTTCGCCCAAGATCGGGAGTTCACCCAATTAGATATTATTGCTGCATTGAAGTCTACTTTGCCGCTGTCACGAACGATGCAAGAACAGGTCACAGCTTTAAGAGACTGGGCCAGACAGCGTGCTAGACCCGCAGCCTCCTCTGTTGCTGAATATCAGCGCATGGAGTTTTAAAAGCTTTCCTCTGCTATATCAGGGGGAAAGGTTAGTCACAAGACTAACAGTTAGAAAAAAGCCGTTCCCAAATCATGCGGCTTCGCACAAAAAAGAACCGTTGTCGTTTTTCTCATCAATCTTCTTATTGGAGGAAACCCAAATGTCTCACTTTAGCACTCTGCGTACCAAGATCACCGATGCCGAAATTCTCAAATCTTCTTTGCGCGACTTGGGTATCAGTGTAAAAACTGAAGCTGATGTTCGCGGTTATAATGGTCAACGTCTCCGCTCCGACATCGTTGCTGTATTGGAAGGCGAGTACGATTTAGGTTGGTCTCGTAACAGTGACGGTTCTTTTGACCTCATTGCTGACCTTTGGGGTGTTGCTAAGAAGCACAACCAGACTGAGTTAATCAACTCTATTAACCAAAAATATGCTGTTAATAAGACTTTGGCTGAAGTAAAACAGCGCGGTCTGCAAAATGCCAATGTTAAGTTGGTATTGCAGTAACAATTTCTCTAGCGCGTTCCCAAAGTGAAACGGGTTAACCTTCTAATCAGCGGTTAGCCCGCTTTTTTTTGTCTGAATCAGGATTATGTTGTAAATAAATAGCATAAAATATAAACTAGGGGTATGGTAATGAGAAATGCCGAAGAAAATAAGAGAACTGAAGGGAATAGTAGCAAAAGTTGGGTATCTCCTTCAAGCAGGTAGAGGTAAAGGAAGTCATACTTACTGGAAGCATCCTTTATTACCGGAAGAACCATTAACCATACCGGGAAAAGATGGAGATGATGCTCCGTTATATTTAGAAAAAAACATTCAACGGGTGCTGAAAAAACTTGAAGAATTGAACAAGCAAGAAAATCAAGAAGGTGAAGAATGACTTATCATTACAGTATGGTGATTCAATGGTCTCAAGAGGATCAACTTTTTTTAGTTCACTTACCTGAATTTCCCTGGCAGGAGTTTCATACTCATGGTAGAACTTATGAAGAAGCTGCGAGAAATGGTCAGGAAGTGATTGAAACTTTTGTGGAGATGCTGACTCAAGAGAATAAAGCATTACCAGAACCTAGAATGCTTCCTACACAACCGTTGCAAGTTGCCTAGTTTAAGTTTCGGCAATTATAGTAAATCTTTGGCTTTAGATCCGCGTAATATCGGTTCTCCATCTTTTATGGGAATACTGCTTGATTTAATAGTAGAGGCAGTTATTTTGGTTTTGAGATATTCAAGATAGTCGAGGGTTTTTTCCAGAATAGGTTCTGGTGCGTTTTCAATTGACGCAATGAGTTTTTCTTTAATGGTGGTCATGGGGTGCTAGGGAGATAACAAGTTCATAGTATTAATATTTTAGTAGTTAA